>NZ_KV840350.1:0-38585 GCF_001839185.1 Staphylococcus sp. HMSC65H10
CAAGTTGTTAATCATGCCGAGCGCACACAAAAAGTAAACTGCGTACAGTTTAAGACGCAGTTTACTTTAATTAACCCATTGATGCATATAATCATAGATATTTTTAAGAATTAATGCACTCGTTACGATGACAAACAATACTCTGACATAACCGACACCTTGTCTCAGTGCAAATTGCGCACCTGCATAGGAACCGACAATCATACTGAAAGCCATAATCAAACCGATCCCGTAATCAACTTTGCCTAGCAACATAAATAGCAATAATGCACCGATATTTGAAGCGAAATTAAGGACTTTCGCGTTTCCAGCAGCACTTAAGAAATCAAATCCGACTATCAGTAAAGTGAACAACATGAACGAGCCTGTGCCTCCACCTAAAAAGCCGTCATAAAAACCGATGAGTAATAATACACTTGTAAAGAGAATCGCTTTTTTAGTTGAAAGCTTTTGATATGTTCGTATACTGCCCCAATCTTTACGCACGAGTGTATAAATCATCACAATCGTTAAGATGATTATGACAAGCGGCTTTAAGACTGAAGCTGGTAAAAAGGAAGCCAAGCTCGCACCGCCCACTGCCGCTAAAAAGACAAATGGGAAGAGCTTGCCTACAATTTTCAAATCGACCTTGCCGGAACGTATAAACTTAATCGCACTGGTTAAAGAACCAAATGAACTTGCTAGTTTATTTGTTCCAAGTGCAGTTGCTGGCGGGAGACCTATGGCGAGTAGAGCCGGTGTAGATATTAAACCACCGCCACCAACTACTGCATCAATAAACGCAGCTAAAAATCCAAATACAATTATGATTAATATCAGTGTCAAATCCCATTCCACGATGTTTTCCCCTTTTTACTCACATATTACTTAGAATAAATCTTCCATTAACGCTTCTGTTGTTTTGTCTTTTTGACTTTGATAATTTTTAGTGACTTCGATAGTTTCAATACCTTCTACAGCACGATCAATCATTTCACTAAAGTCATATACACTTTCATAGCGTTCTACTTTTTCAAAATCAGGTTCTGTAACCGGGTTTTTAGGAGTGAAAATTGTACAGCAATCTTCAAATGGTTGAATTGATGTTTCAAACGTACCATATTGTTTTGCTTTAATGACAATTTCTTCTTTATCTAAAGTTAATAATGGACGTAAGACTGGCGTTGAAGTAACATGGTTAATCGCATACATACTTTTAAGTGTTTGGCTGGCAACTTGTCCTAAATTTTCACCATTAACAATCGCATCTGCGCCAATTTGATGTACTACTTTATCAGCAATGCGCATCATCATTCTTCTTGTAGATGTCATAGTATAGCGTTCATGGACTACTTTATGAATTTGTTTTTGAACTTCTGTAAATGGAATGATGTGCAATTTGATCGGCCCTACACGTTCAGCTAAGATACGCGTTAGTTCAATGACTTTTTCTTTAGCTTTTTCACTTGTAAATGGCGGACTATGGAAATGAATGGCTTCTACTGTTACACCACGACGCATGATTTCCATACCTGCTACTGGTGAATCAATACCGCCTGATAACATTAATAATGTTTTACCGCCTGTACCAACTGGTAATCCGCCAACGCCATCAATCACACGGTCATAAATATAAATTGCATCTAAGCGTACTTCTGTTTTAATGACATGATCTGGTTGTTTAACATTTACATGGACTTGTTCATTGTTTTCTAACACTGCCCCGCCAAGCATACGTTGTAATTGATACGTATCATATGGAAACTGCTTGTCCGCACGTTTCACATCGATTTTGAATGAATCTCCGTCTGCATAGGCTTTCGCAAATTCACTTGCTTGTTTTTTCACTACTTCTAAATCTTTTTCAAGCTTCATCACAGGACTGATGGACTTCACACCAAATACTTGGCTAATACGACGCATAATTTCTTCGATATCCGCTTCAGGTGTGACTTCAATATACATTCTGTCTCGGTTTGCTTTAACATGGTAGCCTTGAAGCGGCATTAAAGCCTGTTTGACATTTGAACGTAAACGGTTCACAAACATTTTTCGATTCGCACCTTTAAGCGTTAGTTCACCGTAACGCACTAAAATATGATCATAGATCATTTCTTTAACAACTCCTTCATTTCTTCATAAACAATTTTAAACGCTTCTTTAAATCCTTCAATGTCTGAATCAGTCGTTATTGCACCCATAGAAATACGAATACTGCCTTCAATTCTTGATTCACTGATTCCCATCGCTAGTAACACTTCATTTAAACGACTATGTTTTGATGAACATGCACTTGTTGTAGATAACATGATACCTTGTTTTGAGAAAGCATTGACTAATACTTCCCCTTTCACGCCATCAAAGCCAACATTTAGAATATGTGGTGCACTTTGATGTGGTGAATTCACATGTACCCCTGGATACGCTTCAAAGAAGTTTCGTAAGTCTTCATTCCATTCAGTCAATCTTGAATTCAGTTGTTCTTGTTCGCTTACAGCATGTTTCAACGCTTTAACAATCGCAATATCTACCGGTAAATTAACTGTTCCGCTTCTTAAACCATATTCTTGGCCACCGCCATGAATCACAGGTTCAAGGTTATGAATATTACGTACTAATAATAATCCCTGTCCTTTTAAGCCATTAAACTTATGACCGCTAAAACTAACACTGTCTACACCATTAAAGTGTAAAGGAGTTTTTCCAATAGCTTGCACAGCATCCACATGAAAATGTGCTTTTGGATACGCTTCAAGTATTTCAGCAATCGCTTCAATCGGTTGAATTTGGCCAGTAATGTTATTAACGTGCATACATGTGACAAGACCAACATTCGGATTCATCAATGATTTTAAGTGTTCTAAATCAATGGTGCCTGCTTTTGTCACATTCACATAACGTAATTTAAACCCTTCTTCTTCTAAGTGACGCATCACTTCTAACACTGATGGATGTTCTAAAACAGAAACAATAATTTCATCAGCATAAGGTTTTCGGTTATAAGCAGCACCTTTTAATGCCATATTATTGGATTCTGTCGCACCACTTGTAAAAATAATATCGTATCTATCTTCTAAGTTCAGAATTTGGTTGATTTGTAGCTTCGCTTGTTTCAACAATTGTTCAGCTTGCAAACCTGCTTGGTGTGGACTATTCGGATTAAAATATAAATCTTGGTTGACTTTAACAAAGGTGTCTAACACATCTTGTGCAGGTTTTGTAGTCGCTGCATTATCTAAATAAATCACTTTTCGTCACTTCCACTTAATGAATTCTATCTTTTTGAGTCTTTTGTTCCAATTTTAATATTTTACCACAAATCAATGAATTCTCAATAAGCAAAAAGAAGGCGAGAACAAAATACTGCTCTCGCCTTCTTGTATAAAGTACTAAATTTGACTTTGTGAAACAACTTCATCTTCAATACGTTGTGAGATCCCTGGATCTACTGAATCTAAAGCTTGTTCTGCAATTTCAATCGCACGTTTGTATCTATTATTTTTAAATAGACGTTCTGCTTCATTCAAGCTCTTATCAATGCTGCTGTCATCTTTACGATAACGGTTACCATACTGGATTAATTTTTCAGCAAGAACTGCATTGACTAAAACATCCATTGCTTCATTTTCGAAATTATTCATTTGTAAGACAACTTTTGTAACTTTATCTTTCAAATGCTTCACATGAATTGGACGTTCATCAAACTGACTATTGATTTCACGTACTTCATGGTCAATTTCGTTTTTCATAATAATGAAGCGTTCTGGAACACTTGTTAAGTTAGAAGCTAATAACTTACGATAAATTTCTTCTTTCTTACTTTGCACACGTAACAAGTTATCTTCTGCTTCAGCTTCATCTTCACGTAATTGAATTAAATGATTTTGAAGTTTTTCTTGTTTTTCATTAATCACTTTAACGTGATCTTCGATATACGCTAAGTTGTCTTGAACTTCACTATAACGTACTGTCGATTTTGACATTTCTCTTAAAATTTCATCATAAACTGAAATCAAGTTTTGAATTTCATTTTCAAATTGACGTACATTTTGAATGTCTGTCTCATTGATATAGTAATTTTCACGTACATATTCAATTTCCGTTTGTAATGTATAATTTGTATCTTTCGCACGGAACAAGTCATTTGTGATAACTTCTTTCGTTTCATCTACTTTATTTTTTGATTTCACTTCATGCTCGATTAAATCATACATTTCATCAAGTTGATCATTGATAGCGTTTAATTTGTCGTTTGCTTCTTCAAGTTCTAAACGACTGATCATCGGCTCAACAAAGCTCAACTCTGTTTTCATTGATTGTAAGTTACTGTCGACTTTAACATGGTCTAAATCATAGCCTTCAACTTTCAAGTCTCTGCAACCATATTTCAAGTCTTGGAATTGACCTGGAAGTTCTTTTTGCGCTTCTCGGATTAATTCCGGAATTTCTTGCATATCTTTTTGTAAGTAATTGATGTCTTCATTGAGCGTTTTAATATGCTCATAAGCTTGTTTGTAGTTCCCCTCTTCTTTTAACTCAGTATACTTAACAAGCTCTGGTTCGAACAACTCAATTTCTTTTTCTAATGGTGCTGCCGCTTCACCGAATTGATGACGGTTTGCTAAAACATCACGTTTCATTTCACGGTATGCAACTTTGCTTTCTTCAAATAAGCGGTCACTTTCTTTATGCAAAGCTAAAATGTTTTCAACTTCTTCAGTTAATTTTGCATGTTGACTTTCATAACGATCCATTAATGCGTTTGCATCGTCTAACTCAGCTTGTGCTGCAGCAAATTTGAATTTATCAAAATTTTCTTCCGCATTATGAATTTTCTCTTCAACCGGACTTAAATTATCATTAGTATTTTTTAATGATTCGCGCTTTAAGCGGTCATATTCTAGTTGTGTTTCACCCTCAAGGGTTAAATCGTCCAACTCTCTCAGACGATCGTCTAATGTTAGTTTCTCAACCTCTATCTTGCGCTCTTCGGTTTTTTCGACCACTTGACGTTTTGAAGAACGGAGATAGAACATGATACCGACAATTATAAGTGCAATAATTATAATTGCTAAGATGATATACAGTGCCATTGTTTTCTCCTCCTATTTAATCACTTCTCATTATAGCGTAATTTCTTGCCTCATTAAAATAAAATATTAATTTTCTTTATACAAATTGCTGATTAAGCACCTTAAATTGAAGTCTTATAGATGTCCATATTATAATATGGAAAATGCTAGACAGAAAAGAGGTCATTATTTATGAAACAAACGACGACAAACTACCAATCAATTGCACAACAAATGAAAGGTTTAAATGCAGATGAAAAATATTTAATCACTTTGCTAAGTAATACTTCTGCTCTTTTAAACGAAAACTTAGATAATATTAATTGGATTGGTTTTTATTTAATGGAAGCGGGACAACTTATTTTAGGACCCTTCCAAGGCAGACCTGCTTGTACACCTATTCAAGTCGGCAGTGGTGTTTGCGGAACATCTGTTGAAAAAGATATCGTTCAACGTGTAGAAGATGTTCATCAATTCCCTGGTCACATCGCATGTGATGCACGTAGCCGATCAGAAATTGTCATTCCATTGCATCGCGACGGTGAAGTCATCGGTTTATTAGATATTGATGCACCGATCACAGGACGCTTTACTCAAACTGATGAAGAAGGCCTAGTCTCATTAATGAAAATTCTTGAAGAACAAATTGCACGAACAGTGAAATAATTGTTTTGCATGGAAATATAGATAAACCCTTGACTTTATTCGTCATAATGATACAATACTCTTTGTGTGAAATAACGAAAGTAGCAATTGTATATTAATAGGCTCTATGTTGTTCCCAACGCGGACGTGCCGTGTAACCGGAGCTATGAGGCGAGGACACACAAAACAATATATCCTATTAAGCATACAATACTCTTCTTTGTTTTTTCATAACAACTACAAAAAACAAAAGGAGGAGTCTTAACATGGCTCGATTTACAGGTTCAAACTGGAAAAAATCTCGTCGTTTAGGTATCTCTTTAAGCGGTACTGGTAAAGAGTTAGAAAAACGCCCTTACGCACCAGGTCAACATGGTCCAAACCAAAGAAAAAAATTATCAGAATATGCGATTCAATTACGTGAAAAACAAAAATTACGTTACTTATACGGAATCACTGAAAGACAATTCCGTAACACATTCGATATCGCTGGTAAACAATCTGGTGTTCACGGTGAAAACTTCATGCGTTTACTTGCTCGTCGTTTAGACGCAGTTGTATATGCTTTAGGTTTAGCACGTACACGTCGTCAAGCACGTCAATTAGTAAACCACGGACACATCGAAGTAGATGGTGGACGCGTTGATATCCCATCATACACTTTAAAACCAGGTCAAGTGATCTCAGTTAGAGAAAAATCTCAAAAACTAGACATCATCCTTGAATCAGTTGAAATCAACAACTTCGTACCAGAATACTTAGAATTCGACGAAGAAAAATTATCAGGTACTTTCGTACGTATTCCAGAACGTAGCGAATTACCAGCTGAAATCAACGAACAACTTATCGTTGAGTACTACTCAGGTAAATAATAATTTCGAGATTTCGATACTGCATCTTTTCAAAAGGTGCAGTATTTTTTTATGTTAATTTTCCCCTTCCCTTTTATAAGCGCTAGTATTATTCAGTTGTTTGCGTCATAATATAATTACTAAATAGAAGGAGATGTGCAACGTGAAAAACTGGTTGAAAAATAATAGATTGATTATGATACTAGCTGGTGTTTATCTTGTTTCTGGTTTCATCTTCTTACCAAGTTTTACTGAATACTTTGATAAAAGTTATTTTGAAAAATCAATATTAAAAGTGATCATTGATGCTTTTATAGCCAACTTCGGCTTTGCATTATCTTTATCCCTTGCGATTTCTTTTGTACTTTCAGCTATTATTATGACGTATCAATATTTTAAAAATGACGAAGTAGATAACGTAATAAAAAGTTTTGCGTTTATCGTTTTAGTGGTTAACGTGTATGTATTTGTTAGTACTTTGATTTTATTATCAATTACCCAAGATAATGGTGAAGCGATTTTTGCGTTATTTGGATTCTTTTATGGTTTCACAAAGTATCTGCCTTGGGCTTATAACATGATTAATGAACGATTCAATATATCAGACATAAAAATGAATAAAAAATAACGGATGCCTGTAAAATCAGACATCCTTTTATTATGCACGATGCGCTTTAGCTTTTTTTCGTTTTACTACTCTATAAATAGTAACTCCTATAATGACGATTACCCAGCTTAATAATTCTTTTTTATCCAGTTTTTGGATGGGTTTGAGGTTAAATTTCATCGTTGTTCGAGAAAAACAGATATGAGTTCTCAATCGTCCTTCTCTTATCTTCCCTTCTGTTAATTAGATAATTTAATTATACAAGTGGTATTCTAATTAATCAATCTAATTCAAAATAATGATTTGGGCCATCTGTAATGATGCCATCTACCCCATCAATCATTAGTTTTCTAATGTCATTGATATCATTGACTGTATAAGGCAATACTTTTAAGTGATGCAAGTGTGCTCTTTCTATAAACTTTTGGTTAACGAGTTCATAATTAGGATTAGCATACTCACAAAATTTAGCTAATTTATTAAAATTTGGCATTTTAAACAAATATTTTTTCTTACTTAACAACACACCAAGAGAATACTTTCGTGTAAGTTTAGATATTTTCTCTATACTTCTTTCATCAAATGATTGGATAATGACCTTATTTGCATCTAAATGGGCATCTTCTATTTCTTTTAATAATTGTTCTTCTATATTTGGATATTTACTTGGCTTCTTAATCTCAATCAGTAAAGTCGTATCATGTGGTTCAACTAACTTTGCGACTTCTTTAAATGTCATAATCTTTGCGCCTATAAATGTCGCATCTTTCCATGAACCGAAATCATAGCTTTTTAATTCATCTCGCGTATAATCTTTAACATATCCACTTCCATTAGAAGTTCGATCTATTTTATCATCATGGATAACAACGAGTTGATGATCTTTAGTTAAATGCACATCAATTTCTAGCATATCTACTGAAGCGTTCAATGCTGCTTTATAAGCCAGTAACGTATTTTCTGGATAGTCTAATGAAAATCCACGATGTGCAATAATTTGAAAATCCTCACTCGGAATGACTTTTTCCATGTTATTCACCCTTTTAATATGATTGTAAAAACAATCTATCATAATTTAAACGGAGGTCAAAGAGATATGGCAGAACATGATTTTATTGTGACAACACAATGGAGCGGCGGCAGAGATGAAACTGGCACTGTTAAAGGCGATGTTTTAAACGAGTCTATTTCTATTCCAAGCTCACTTGGAGGTGTTGGCGAAGGTACAAATCCAGATGAAATGTTGATTGCTGCTGCCTCTTCTTGTTATATCATTTCATTAGCAGCAACTCTAGAACGTGCGCATTTCACTGATATTTCTATTAATCAATCTTCAGTCGGTACCGCTTCTCTCAACAACGGTAAATTCAAAATGGAGAAAATTACTCATCATCCTAAAATTACTGTTGATGTTCATCAAAAAGAAGCACTCGAAAAAAGATTAGATAAACTTTTAAAAATTGCTGACAATAACTGCATGATATCTAATTCAATCAGAGGTAATGTTGAGATTGAAATCGATGCAGTCATTCTATAACAGTGACCCAACTTTGGTTGGGTTGCTTGTTACTTTATATTAAAACGCTTACAATATCAGTTTAATATAAAATCATCAATTTTAAGTAAAAGTATACTTAAATTGCCTTTATTATTTTCAGAATATTTGGTAAGATTAATGAATCTTACATTAGGGGGAAATCTATATGTATCATCATCCATTGTTATTGACACCTGGACCAACTCCGATTCCTGAACGCATTCAACGCGTCATTCAAGAACCGATGATTGGTCATCGCACAAAAGAATTTGAAGCAATCGCAGAAAAAGCATATAAAGGGTTAAAACCTGTATTCGGGGCTGAAAACGACGTTTTAATCTTTACTTCCAGTGGGACAAGTGCTTTAGAAGCAAGTATGGTTAATCTATTAAATCCGAATGACCATGTGGCTGTAATTGTTTCTGGTGCCTTTGGTAATCGTTATAAACAAATCGCTCAAACATATTTTAAAAATGTACATGTCTTTGAAGTAGCTTGGGGAGCAGCAGTAGACGTTGAGGCATTTATTCAATATCTAAAAGCATTACCTGAACCTGTAACTGCCGTTTACAGTCAATATTGTGAAACATCGACTTCTGTCCTTCACCCTATTCATGAATTGGGTAAAGCGATTCACAAAAACTTCCCAGAAACATACTTTGTAGTAGACGGTGTAAGCTGTGTCGGGGCTGTAGATGTCAACTTAAAACGTGACTACATTGATGTCTTAGTGTCAGGAAGTCAAAAAGCAATCATGTTACCACCAGGCTTGGCATTTGCGGCTTATTCTGATCGTGCTAAAGCACGTTTTGCAGAAGTTAAAACACCTCGTTTTTATTTAGACTTCAATAAATATATTGCTTCTGCTGAAAAAAATTCAACACCATTTACACCGAATGTGAGTCTGTATAAAGGTGTCGCTGCCTATGCAGATTGGATTGAAGAACAAGGCTTTAAAAACGTAATTGAACGTCATAACGTCATCAGAGATGGTTTAAGAGCTGCATTAAAAGCTTTAGACTTGCCATTACTTGTTAAAGATGAATTTGCTTCACCAACTGTAACCGCATTTGTGCCAAATTCTCCAAGCGAAGTCACAACGATTAAAAATGAATTACTAGACCGTTTCAATATCACAATTGCTGGCGGTCAGGGTAAATTAAAAGGTCAAATTCTACGTATTGGTCATTTAGGTCAAATCGATACTGCCGACATTTTACAATGCATCAGCGCATTAGAAATTGTACTTTCAGAAATACGTCATCAAACATATATCGGCAAAGGTACTACAGCATATTTAGAGGTGGTAAAAGCTTATGTATAAAATTTTAGTATCAGATCCCATCGCTAAAGATGGTTTACAAACTTTATTAGACGATCCAGATTTTGAAGTAGATATTGATACAGGACTTTCTCCTGATGAACTAATAGAAAAAATTAAAGCATATGACGGTTTAATCATACGAAGCCAGACACAGGTAACACCTGAAGTCATTGAAGCTGCTGAAAATTTAAAAATCATTGCACGTGCAGGTGTCGGTGTCGATAACATTGATAGAGACGCAGCTACAAAGCATGGTGTATTAGTGATTAATGCCCCTGATGGTAATACTATTTCAGCAACAGAACATTCAATGGCAATGATACTTGCGATGGCGCGTCAAATACCTGATGCCAACCAATCATTAAAAGAAGGTAAATGGAATCGTTCTCAATTTAAGGGTACAGAGTTGTATCATAAAACACTTGGTATCATCGGTACAGGACGTATTGGTCTAGGTGTCGCTAAACGTGCGAAAAGTTTTGGTATGAAAATTATCGCATTTGATCCTTACTTAACTGCTGAAAAAGCAAAAGAACTAGATATCGAGCGTGCCTCAGTTGATGAAATTGCACAACGTGCTGATTTTGTAACAGTCCATACCCCACTGACACCTAAAACGAAAGGTTTAATCAATGCTGATTTCTTTGCTCAAGCAAAACCTAATTTACAAATCATCAACGTTGCACGTGGCGGTATTATTGATGAACAAGCTTTAGTTGATGCTTTGGATAAAGGTTTAATTGCACGGGCTGCTATTGACGTATTTGAACATGAACCTGCAACTGATTCACCTTTAACTAAACACGATAAAATTGTTGTAACACCGCACTTAGGTGCTTCAACAGTTGAAGCTCAAGAAAAAGTGGCCGTCTCTGTTTCAAATGAAATAGAAGAATTCTTCCACACAGGTAATGTCCGACATGCGGTCAATGCACCAAAAATGATTTTTGGCGAAGAAGATAATGAGTTACAAGAATACTTGAACTTATGTGATATGGTCGGCAAAGTATGTATCCAATTATTAGGTAAAGCACCACGTGAATTGAAAATTAAATTCAGCGGTGAATTAGTTAAAGAAGATACAAATATTTTAACACGTACGATTGCTAAAGGTATTTTATCTCAAGATCTAGCTGAACGTGTAAACTTGGTTAATGCCCTCTTCTTATTAAATGAACAAAACGTTGTTTATAATGTGGAAAAAGATGCGAAATCACGTTCATTCAACAACTATATTGAATTAACAATGATTAACCGTGATCGTAAAGTAACAGTCGGTGCCACTGTCTTAAACGGCTATGGTCCACGTATCGTTCAAATCAATGACTACCCTGTTGATTTCAAACCAGAAAAATATCAATTAGTCATTCATCACCAAGACCGTCCAGGTATCGTAGGACGCACAGGACAAATTTTAGGTGAATATGATATCAACATCGCTTCTATGCACTTAGGACGTACTACACAAGGCGGTAATGCGATGATGATTATCTCAGTCGATATGCCTGTTTCTGACGAAGTTATCGCTGCATTACATCAAATCGATGGATTTGAATCTATTCAATTTGTAGACTTAAATAAATAATAATCACAAAAATACCGGCAAACTGGAAATAATATCCAAGTTTGCCGGTTTTTCATTACAATAAAATTGAACGAATTTCTAATACATTATCCACAATATAATCTGCGTGATATGATTCTAATTCTTCTTTTGCTTTTTTACCTTTTAAACCGGTTAAAGTACCGATAAACGTTGCACCTGTCTTTTGTGCACTGAATAAATCTGCAAGAGAGTCACCGACTATGTATATCTCTTCTCCAGCAAATACCTGTTCTTGTTGTTCGGCGTAATTTTGATAATCCGCTTCATTATTACCGTTATATGCGGCAACATAACAAAACGGGTTCGGTTTACCTAATGGTTTAAGTTCAGGGAACATTTCTTCTGCCTTTAACACTTCACTCGCTGATACAATGTGTGACTCATCAAAGTATTTTAAAAAGCCTTTATCTTCAAATGGCACTAACGTTTCCGTTCTTGGTCGACCTGTCGCAACTGCGAGCGTATAGCCAGCTGCTTTTAAGTCACTTAATAAAGTTTTGAGTTGATCCGCTTCAGCCAATTCTTCTTCATGATAAATATAACCTGTTTTAAAATCGCTTCTCGGTATTTTTTCTTCAACTTTTCGATATAGACGATGACCCAAATACCATTCTTGGAATACTTCTTGTGCAATTTCCCATAAAGGACTGCGGATTTCAAACAACTCAGTATGATTTGTATCAAGTTGTTCTGCCGCATAGTTGCGTAAATCACGGTAAATTTTTGTTTTACCTGATTCTGCGTTTTCGATAAAGTGAAGCGGCTTCATAAAGTCAACTTGTTGACGACCGACCAAGTCTCCCACTTCTTGAATGGTCACATCTGTAAAAGGATGTGCTGTTAAAAAGGCTTCCCTGTCCTCTTTCGATAACGTTTTAAGTAAATCTATCAAATGAATGGATAACACAATAAACAACATATCCCAGTTGGAATTCAAACCACGAGATTTCATCGCATTTAAAATGTTATCTTGATCAAAAACAACTTGGCGAATCAAGTTGATTTCGCTGTCATTAATAGAATTAAATGTCACAGTCGGCATTAATTTTAAAAAGTGCTGACTCATCAGCATTTCGTATACCGTTAATGCTGAAACATCAAAACATCTTTCTTCACTTAAAAATACACCATCAACATCAAATAATACTGCTTTCATTTCTCCACCTACTTCGGAAAATTCAGAATAATTAATATTATACAAAGTTATACATAAATAAGCAATAGAACGGAGACAACTCTTCTTAAAGCGTCTCCGTTCTTATGACTTTATTCTGATTCTAATTGTCTTTCTACTTCATCTGCGACTTGTTGAACCTGTGTACCGATAATGACTTGAACATTATGTTGGCCGCTTGTTGTTACACCCGCAGCACCGGATTGTTTAATTTGCGCTTTATCGATTTGATCAATATTTGCTACTTCTAAACGTAAACGTGTAGCACAGTTCGTTAATGAAGTAATATTTTCTTTACCACCTAATCCAGAAATAATTTGTGTAGACATTGCGCTATATTTGCCACCTTTGCCCGTCTCACTTGAAACACCTTCTTCATCCACAGGGTCAGCAATCTTTTCATCTCCACGACCAGGAGTATTTAAATTAAAGACTGAAATAGCCACTCTGAACACTACATAATAAATTACAAAGAAGACAACACCCTGTACCATCAACATCCATGGATGATTAGAAACTGGATTGATTAATGATAATAAGAAGTCAATCAGTCCTGCACTAAATGAGAAACCTGCAGTCCAATGGAAAAGTGCAGCGATGAATAAAGATAAACCTGTTAACAATGCATGAATTACAAATAATACTGGAGCTGCAAACATAAATGCGAATTCGATCGGTTCAGTTACACCTACAAAGAAGGCTGAAATCGAACCAGCGAGCATTAAACCAGCAACACGTTTCTTTTGTTTAGAATCCGCTGTTTGATACATAGCAAGAGCAGCTGCTGGCACACCAAACATCATCACTGGGAAGAATCCAGCCATATATCTGCCTGTGATACCTTTAACCGCACCTTCTCCTGTTTGGAATTTCGCAATATCATTAATACCTGCTAAATCAAACCAGAATACTGAATTTAATGCGTGGTGTAATCCAGTTGGAATTAATAAACGGTTGAAAAATCCGTACAGGAATGCACCGAATGCGCCGAAATCCATAATCCATTTACCAAATGAAATAATACCACTATACACGAATGGCCATACAAATAATAAAATAATCGTCAAAATAACCGATAAGAATGCTGTCATAATAGGTACTAAACGCTTACCACTAAAGAATGACAAAGCAGTCGGTAATTCGGTCCCACTGAATTTGTTGTAACAAAATGCCGCAATTAAACCGATAATTAAGCCGATAAATACGTTTTGGTTATTCATAGCGGTAAAACCGATGTTTAAGCTATCTTCTTTTACACTTAAAATTTTTGCTAAAGTTTCTGTTTTTAATACTGACGTCACGACAAAGTAACCAACAACTGCCGCAAGTGCCACAGAACCATCGTTCTTTTTGGCCATACCTAATGCCACACCAATCGCGAAAAGTAAGCCGAGTTGTTCTAAAACTGCGATACCGCTTTGGAAAATAAATTCAGCTAATGTCGGTGTAACCTCTAAAGCCTTTAATAAATTTCCAATACCAATAATAATGGCTGCTGCTGGCAAGACGGCAACGGGAAGCATTAATGAGCGTCCAAGACGTTGTAAAAAGTTATACATTGTTCATCCTTCTCTCTATATAAAATGATTGAAAACACATAAAAATAAAGTCAGATGCGGTGAAGGAGCTGCGTTCTCTACCATCATCTGACTTTGATGTCATGTTATTATTTAGGTAACTGTTTTAATTCTTGTTGTAAAGCTCTTGTACGTTTAGTTAATTCTTGTGTAATATAGTCCACTTTTTCATGACGTTTTTTTAAATGGTCTGGTAAAGCGTTCGTATCAATCGGTTCACCGAAAATAATTTTAGCTTTGCCTGTTACTAGACCAATAATTTTATCTGGACCTTCATAAGCTGCAGGTACAATAGGTACTTTTGCCATCATAGCAATCGTAGCTGCACCACGTTTTAATGGTGTTTCTTCAGAAGAACGATGTCCTGCTGGGAACATACCGATTGTTTTATTTTTCTTCAATAAATTCACAGGTGTTTTAATAGTACTTGGTCCCGGATTTTCACGATCCACTGGAAAAGCATTTAATGATTTTAAGAAGTTGCCGAAAGCCGGGTTATAAAACAACTCTTTCTTAGCCATATAATGGATTTGATTTGGGTAAAGCGCCATACCAAGCATAATCACTTCGTTATAACTTTCATGGTTGCAAGTGACCACATAACGATTTAGTTGCGGTACATTTTCTCGTCCATAAACTTTAAGCGATTTACTTAGTTTGACAATAATCCAATATAAAATACTGCTGATAAATTTATACATTCCGTCACCTACTAAATTGTTTATTTAACTATACAAATTCTATCACTTCCGCCCCTTGGCAACAAGCCTATTTCAAGCTTCTATTGATTCTGTCATCATCTTATAAAGTTTGTCATAGCAAAATAGTAGAAATTATGTACTAAACATATGATAATAATAAAAAGAAACATATTGGGAGGAATTCAATGACTGAATACTATAACGAAAATCATCAACCGCCTAAGCGTTCGTTCCCATGGTTACGTGTGATTCTCATCGCTTTACTTTCGGGAATCGTCGGCGCTTTAATTGTCTTCGGTGCCACAAAATTGATGAATTCATCAAATGACGGTGCGACTGTACAAGAAGCCTCAAATAGTAAAGGCGGCAATGTCTTAGACGGTAAAAGTTCAAAGTATAAATCTGTTAATCAAATGATCAATGATGTCTCACCTTCTATTGTTGGTGTAATCAATATGCAGAAAGCACAAAGCTTAGAAGATTTCTTCAATGGCTCTGCTGGTAAATCACAAGAAGCGGGTATCGGTTCTGGTGTAATTTATCAAAAATCCGGTGACAGTGCGTATATCGTTACTAACAATCATGTGGTGGATGGTGCAAGTGAAATCAAAGTTCAATTACATGATACAAAAAAAGTCGATGCTAAATTAGTCGGCAAAGATGCATTAACTGATATCGCGGTATTAAAAATCGAAAATGCACCGGGTACTAAAGCTATCCAATTCGCAAACTCATCAAAAGTCAAAACAGGAGACAGCGTTTTTGCGATTGGTAACCCATTAGGATTAGAATTTGCGAATACTGTGACATCAGGTATCATTTCTGCAAATGAACGTACGATTGAAACACAAACATCTGCCGGTAATAATAAAGTGTCAGTGCTACAAACCGATGCAGCAATCAACCCTGGTAACTCAGGCGGTGCTTTAGTCAATTTAGATGGCGATCTTGTCGGCATCAACTCTATGAAAATTTCTATGGCACAAGTTGAAGGTATCGGATTTGCGATTCCAAGTAATGAAGTGAAAATTACAATCGAACAACTTGTAAAACATGGTAAAGTCGAACGCCCATCTATTGGTATCGGTACAATCAACATGAGCGACATTCCTGAACGTTATAAACGTGAATTAGATACTGATCGTAATGATGGTGTCTATGTGGCGAAAGCTTCAGGCAGCAGCGAACTTAAAGAAGGAGACATTATCATCGAAGCAGATGGTAAAGCAATTAAAGATGATAGCGATTTAAGGTCTTACTTATATGAAAATAAAAAGCCGGACGATACATTGAAAGTTAAAGTTATCCGTGATGGCAAGAAACAAGATCTAGATGTACGTCTAGGTAAAAAATAATCGTTTGAACACATATTAAAACGCTTGAAGCAGGACATTCCTCTTCAAGCGTTTTATTTGTTTATATTCATTTCTGAAATAATATTATTGGTATTTCACCATGAAGTATTTCTTTTTACCGCGACGTACTATTGTAAATTCATTATCAATTTTATCTTCGTCAGTAATTTCATATTTTAAATCTTGTTGACGTTCACCATTAATGTAAATCGCACCGTTTGACACATCTTCACGTGCTTGGCGTTTAGAAGAAGAAATACCCGCTTCTACAATGAAATCAACAATATTTGTTGTATCATGGCCGACTGCAGCTTGTGGTACATCTTTAAAGCCTTCACGTAATTCTTGACTGCTTAAAGCTTTTAAATTACCGCTGAATAATGCTTCTGAAATACGAATCGCATCATCTAAGGCAGCTTGACCATGAATAAAGCTTACAACATTTTCAGCAAGTGCTTTTTGCGCTTCACGTTTATGAGGTGCTTCATTTTTAGATGCTTCTAATTGTTCAATTTCTGCTTTATCTAAGAACGTAAAGTATTTTAAGAACTTGATAACATCTTCGTCAGATGTATTGATCCAGAATTGGTAAAGTTCGTATGGGCTTGTTTTTTCAGCATCTAACCAAACTGTACCTGATTCGGATTTACCGAATTTCTTACCATCTGCTTTTGTGACTAATGGAATTGTGAAACCAAACGCTTCTGTTTGACCGTACATACGGCGCATTAATTCGATACCACTTGTGATATTACCCCATTGGTCAGAGCCGCCGATTTGAACTTTACAGTTAAATTCACGGTTTAAATGACCGAAATCAATTGCTTGTAAAATCATGTATGTGAATTCAGTGTAAGAAATACCTTTTTCTAAACGTGATTGTACTGAGTCTTTACCTAACATGTAATTCACGCCTACATGTTTACCGTAATCACGTAAGAAATCAATTAATGAAATTTGGCTTAACCAATCTTTATTGTTAACAAGTTGTGCTGCACCTTCACCAGAGAAATTAAAGATTTTATCCATTTGTGCACCGATACCACGTACGTTATCTTCAACTTGTGATTCTGTTTGTAAAACACGTTCGTCCGTTCTGCCTGATGGGTCTCCAATCATACCTGTACCGCCGCCGATTAATACAATCGGTTTATGACCGTATTCTTGGAAACGACGTAAAGTTAATAATGGTAATAAATGGCCGATATGCATACTGTCAGCAGTTGGGTCCACACCACAGTATAATGTCACTTGCTCTTTATCTAATAATGCTTTTAAACCTTCAGCATCTGTTTGTTGATAAACTAGGCCACGCCACTCTAAATCTTGTAATAATTCATTTGTCATATCATATTCCTCCTCATATTTTGTGTTTGCTGTGTTTTAGAAATTTGGAAAATAAAAAACCCTTACAGAAAAATTCTGTAAGGGCGCATCTATTGCACGGTACCACCATACTTAAAAAGGTTACTTTCATTAATGATACGTTCATTAAGTCAAACGTTGGATACTTTTTATTAAGGCAACAGGTGTATTCGCTGATTTGTTGTTACTGGTTCGCAGCATCCACCAGTTCTCTGAAAACAATCAAATGAGTTACTTTTCCTTATCCAAAACATATTAATTTGTATTCATTATAATCAACTGTTTTTTAAAAGTCAACTTGAATTCAATTATGCTATACTATGTTTAATTAACGGAGGCGAAACATGAAACCATTCAAACTTAATGCACCCTTAGCTTCTACCCCGCTTCGTATCTTTGAACAATGGTATAAGCGGATTAAATATTCTTTTGTTTGGCTGTTCATTATTATTTTGCTGACTTTGAGTTTAGCAACCGGTTTATTAGTCGGTTTCTTTATGAGTATGACAGCGCAGTCAGAAAATATTACAGATACAGAATTACGTGAGGCTGTACTGAATGTACCTGGTGATGAACAAGTCAATTATGCTAAAAAAGATTTCTTATCACAATATGATGAATCACAAAACCCATTGTTAGTTGGACCGAAAAGCGTGAATGCTTTAATACCCAAAGCTTTAATTGCTTCTGAAGATTCACTGTATTATAAACATGATGGAATCTTACCTAAGGCATTAATGAGAGCTATTTATCAAGATATATTTGAAACAGAGGTCTCTTCAGGCGGCAGTACCATTACCCAACAAGTAATTAAGAATCAGGTGTTGAATAATGATAAGACCTATAACCGTAAAGCAAATGAAATTGTATTGGCACTCAAACTTGAACGGATTATGACTAAAGAAGAAATCTTATATACGTATTTGAACATCGTTCCTTTTGGACGTGATTATAATGGCGACAACATTACAGGTATTGGATCCGCTTCATTTAGTTTATTCGGGAAACCGCCAAGTGATGTGAATTTGCCGGAAGCGGCTTATCTTGTCGGATTAGTTCAAAGTCCTTATTATTACACACCTTATGAAGCAGACGGCACACTTAAACCTAAAGATGAACTCGAAATCGGCTTACAGCGCCAACATTATGTACTATGGCGTATGAGAGTAGAAGGATTGATTTCTGAATCTACGTATGAAAAAGCAGAAAAATATAATATAGAAGCACATTTAATGACAAAAAGACCCTGAAGTCATGAGTAATATACTCACACTTCAGGGCCTGTTTTAGTTATAGCTTAAATTAGAATAAACCTTTCGCATGGCCGTCTTCTGTAACGTCCATATTTAATGCAGCTGGTTTCTTAGGTAAGCCAGGCATTGTCATAATCGCACCTGTTAAAGCAACGATAAAGCCAGCACCTGTTTTAGCTTGTAATTCTCTGATTGTGATTTCGAAATCATCAGGCGCACCTAATAAATCTTTATCATCTGAGAATGAATATTGTGTTTTAGCCATACATACTGGGTAATTATCCCAACCGTTTTCTTTAATTTGTTTCAATTGTTTTTGTGCTTTGCTTGTAAATGTTACTTTTTTACCGCCATAGATGTTTTTAACAATTTTTTCGATTTTTTGTTCAATTGGTTCATCAAGTTCATAAGTATTTTTGAAATCATGTTTTTCATTTAATACTTCTTTCACTTGTTCAGCTAATTCAATGCCGCCTTTGCCGCCTTTTTCCCAAACTTCAGTTAAGGCAATACGTACATTGTTTTCTTTTGCCCAGTCTTCAACTACTTTAGTTTCAGCATCTGTATCTGCTACGAATGCATTTAATGCTACGACTGGTTCTACACCGAATGAACGGATGTTTTTGATATGACGTGCTAAGTTTTCTAAACCGTCTTTAACTGCTTGAACATTTTCTTCTTTCAAGTCATCTTTTGCTACGCCGCCATGCATTTTCAATGCACGGATTGTCGCAACAACTACAGCAGCACTTGGTTCGAATCCTGCTTTACGTGATTTGATGTTCATGAATTTTTCAGCACCTAAGTCTGAACCGAATCCAGCTTCAGTCACCACAACATCAGCTAGTTTACGTGCTGTTTCAGTTGCAAGAATTGAGTTACAACCATGTGCAATATTTGCGAATGGCCCACCGTGAATTAATGCTGGTGTACCTTCGATTGATTGCACTAAGTTAGGTTTGATTGCGTCTTTAAGAATCATCGCAATTGCACCTTCAACTTCTAAATCAGCAACCGTAACTGGTTTGCGATCACGTGTATATGCAACTGTAATGTTAGCGATACTTTCTTTTAAGTCTTTCAAGCCAGTGCTTAGGCAAAGAATCGCCATAATTTCAGATGCTACTGTGATGTTGAATCCATCTTCACGCGGAACACCTTGTGTTGGTCCACCAAGACCTACTACAACTTGTCTTAACGCACGGTCGTTCATGTCTAACACACGTTTCCATTCGATACGACGTTGGTCAATGCCTAACGCATTACCTTGATGGATGTGGTTATCAATAAATGCTGATAACGCGTTGTTTGCTGTTGTAATCGCATGGAAGTCACCGTTGAAGTGTAAGTTGATATCTTCCATTGGTAATACTTGTGCGTAACCGCCGCCAGTTGCGCCACCTTTAATACCGAATACTGGACCTAATGCTGGCTCACGTAATGCCATAATGACATTATCTCCTAATTCATGGAAGGCATCTGCTAAACCAACAGTTACAGTTGATTTACCTTCACCAGCTGGTGTTGGACTCATTGCAGTAACAAGAACAACTTTCCCTTTGTCCCCATTGTCTTTTAATTGGTTAATGTCAATTTTAGCTTTATAGTGACCATATGGTTCTAAAGCATCTTCCGAAATACCAATCTTTTCTGCAATGTCTTTAATTGGTTGTAATGTAGCTTGATTCGCGATATCCAAATCTGATAAATGACTCAATTCATTCAGCCCCTTATTTAGTAATTGAATTACAGTCTCAGCAACCATCCGTTCACTTTATTTACCACGTACTTTTATGCCCTCAACGCTTTAAAAATACGTTTAGATAAATGCAGTAAATAGAGACTTGCTTCAACTGTTTTTAAAACCTTTTACATCATTCATCATATCGAAATATACATTTATTGTCGAACATATTCATCATTAATTTTTAAGTATTCTTACTTTTATGGTAATATTACAAAAATAGATGATAAAATTTTATGTAAAACCTTTATTTTGCAATAATGAAAGCGATACCAAAACATTGATTTTATTTTGATATCGCTCATATGATCAACCTATTTTATTGTTAGTTTTTTATATACAATTAGTCTTCCATTGTACTTAAATCACCTTCAGGAAGATCAAGTTCCCAAGCTTTTAATACACGTCTCATAATTTTACCTGAACGTGTTTTCGGTAATTTATCTTTGAATTCAATTTCTCTTGGTGCAGCGTGCGCAGATAAACCGTGTTTGACGAATGTTCTGATATCTTCTTTCAATTCATCATCTGGTTCATAGCCATGATTTAAAGCAACGAATGCTTTAATAATTTCACCACGTACTGGGTCTGGTTTACCAATAACACCTGCTTCTGCGACTGCAGGATGTTCCACTAATTTAGATTCCACTTCGAATGGTCCGACACGTTCACCAGCAGTCATAATCACATCATCAACACGACCTTGGAACCAGAAGTATCCATCTTCATCTTGATATGCTGAATCTCCTGATACATACCAATCACCAATAAAGTAAGAATCATACTTTTCTTGGTTTTTCCAAATTTTACGCATCATGGATGGCCAGCCTTTTTTAATGGCTAAGTTACCCATTCGATTCGGTGGTAACTCATTACCTTGGTCATCCACAATAGCCGCTTCAATACCAGGTAATGGTTTACCCATAGAACCTAGTTTTACATCCATAGAAGGATAGTTGACAATCATATGACCGCCTGTTTCTGTCATCCACCAAGTATCTAAAACAGTGTGTTCTAATACTTCTTTTGCCCATTTAATTACTTCTGGGTTTAATGGTTCACCTACAGAATACACTTCTCTTAATGATGATAAATCGTATTTCTTCACAACGTCGTCTCCTGCACTCATTAACATACGTAATGCTGTCGGTGCTGTATACCAAATTGTGACTTTAAATTCTTCAATCATGCCATACCATGCTTCAGGAGAGAAACGTCCCCCAGCAATACAGTTTGTCACACCGTTTAGCCAAGGTGCGAAAATACCGTATGAAGTACCAGTTACCCAACCTGGGTCTGCTGTACACCAATAAATATCGTCTTCTTGTAAATCAAGAACATATTTACCTGAAATATAGTGTACAATCATGGCATCTTGAACATGTAACACACCTTTAGGTTGTCCTGTAGAGCCAGAAGTATAATGTAAGATCAAACCGTCTTCACGATCTAACCATTCGATATCAAATGAATCGCTAGCATCTTCCATTTCTTGTTGAAAATCTACGTATTCATCGTCTACCCCATCATTATCGACGATGACAATTTTCTCTAGATTTGGTAAGTCGTCTTTTGGAATACGGTCTACTAAATCTTTCGTTGTTACAATTACTTTCGCATCACTATTATCTAAACGATCAGCGACTGCTTTTTCCATAAATGCTTCAAATAATGGTCCGACAATTGCACCAATTTTTAAAATACCAAAGAACGCAAAGTATAACTCTGGTGTTCTTGGCATAAAGATAAAGACACGATCCCCTTTTTCTACTTGTGCTTTATCTTTTAGTACGTTTGCGGCTTTATTCGATAATTGCTGCATTTCTTTATAAGTATAACTTTCTTTACGTTTGGCATCTTTGTAGTTTAAGGCCACTTTATCCCCTAGACCATTATCTACGTGACGATCAATACATTCATACGCCATATTGATCTTTCCTGTTTCATACCATGAAAAAGCTTTTTCTACGTCTTTCCAATCAAAGTTCTGATACGTTTCGTCATAGTTTTGAAGGTTATAATTACCTTCTCCCCCTTTATAAATATCAACTTTCATTTGAATTGCCCCCTTTGTTTGAAATCGCTTTCAAAAACCATTATACAAAAATCATAGTAAATTTTCAAAAATAATTGCGATAATTCTGATTTGTGTGTAAATTGATGTTAAAACCATTATAATTAAATTAATACGTGGAAACATATCATTTTAGTGAAAAAGTAAATTTGAGCACTCTCATCTTAGGAGAATATGAAAAAGGATGTGGCAAGATGGAACATGTCAAAACGTATGTAAAACAAACATACACACGTCACGATACAACTTATGTTATTGAAGGTCCTGTACCACGTAAACAACTTGAACAAATGGATTACGATGATGGTTTGGATGCATTTAGAAGACCTATCGAACAATTTGAAGCGATTCAAGAAATTAGTGAATTGCCAGAAGGTCGTATTTACGTCTTACGACATGAAAACACCATTGTCGGATATGTCACTTATCATTATCCTGATCCATTAGAACGTTGGTCCACAGGCAACCTGCCCTATTTAATTGAGCTTGGTGCCATTGAAATAGCTTTACCGCATCGCGGTACAGGATTAGGTAATGAACTCATTAAAACGAGCTTAAGTGAAGATGAATTTGAAGATTATATTGTGTTAACAACTGAGTACTATTGGCACTGGGATTTGAAAAACTCTAAATTAGATGTCTACGAATATAAAAAATTAATGCAAAAGTTGATGTCTCATGGGGGTTTAGAGATTTTCGCAACTGATGATCCTGAAATTACAGGACATCCAGCAAACTGTTTAATGGCAAGAATCGGTGCACGTATCACATTAGACCAGATGGAGGCGTTTGATGATATACGTTTTATGAACCGCTTCTTCTACTAAAGGGGAGATTTTATGAGTCAAAACAAAAAACAAACGGGGTATGTTTATTCAAATCAATTAATGCGCTATCGGTTCAGTAATGAACATCCTTTTAATCAAATGCGCTTAAAATTGACGACTGAACTGTTAATCGATGCAGGATTACTGAGTTCAAGTCAAATTATTACACCGAGAATCGCCACAGATGAAGAATTAACACTTATACATTCTTATGACTATGTAAATGCGATTAAACACGCTTCTCGTGGAATTTTAAGTGAGGTAGAATCCAAAAAATATGGTTTTGCGAACGAAGATACATCGCAGTTTAAACATATGCATCAACATAGTGCACGTATTGTTGGCGGTGCTTTAAAACTTGCTGATATGATTGTTCAAGGAGAAGTTAAAAACGGATGTCATTTAGGCGGAGGATTACATCATGCATTGCCAGGCCGCGCAAATGGCTTCTGTATTTACAATGATATCGCCATTACCGCTAAATACTTATCTGAACGCTATAACATGAAAGTGATGATTATAGATACAGATGCACATCATGGGGACGGTGTGCAATGGAGCTTCTATACACAAAATGAAATTCTGAATTATTCCATTCATGAAACGGGTAAATTTTTATTTCCAGGTTCAGGTCATTATACAGAACGAGGCAAAGAACAAGGTTTCAGTTATTCTGTCAATGTTCCGCTTGAACCTTATACAGAAGATGATTCATATATTGATTGTTTTAAACGCACTGTCACACCTGTTGTTAAATCATTCAAACCTGATATTATTTTAAGTGTACATGGTGTTGATATTCACTATCTCGATCCACTTACTCATATGAATTGTACTTTAGATTCACTCTATGCTATTCCCTATTATATTAAAGCGTTGGCAGATGAATATACAGATGGGAAAGTCATGATGTTCGGTGGCGGTGGATATAACATTTGGCGCGTTGTTCCAAGAGCTTGGAGTCATGTCTTCTTGAGTTTGATGGATGTGCCGATTCAACATGGAGATTTACCGAAAGAATGGGTAGAAAAATGGCGAACTTATGCGCCGACTGATTTGCCAACGACTTGGGAGGATAAACGTCTAGATTATATGGAAATTCCACGTACTGCAGAAATTACTGCTAAGAACTTAAAACATGCGAACCAGGTTGCGAGTTGGTTCTGATTAAATGAAGGAAAATAAAAAAGTCTGGAGGAAAGTAATGTGACTTTCTTTCAGACTTTTAAATTTATACATCTTATTTTGTTGTACCGCGATACTCTATACGATATGGTAAAATGACCGTTGAATCTTCAATCGTTTCATTATTCATATATTTAGTAAGTAAACGCATACCTACTGCACCGATGTCATAAAGCGGTTGAATGACACTTGATAGTTGCGGACGTACCATTTCAACTAAACGTGTATTATTAAAGCTTACAATTTGTAAATCAGATGGAATGTTGATATTCGCATCTTCAGCCGCATGGACAATACCAATAGCTTGTTCATCACTGATAGATAAAATTGCATCTGGTTGATACGCTTTAATATCTTCAAAAGCTTTAATACCATCGCGATATGTTTCTTTACCTCTGAAAGTCAGATTATCTTCTAAAGATAAACCATGTGATGCTAGTGTATCTCTTAAACTAGATAATACATCGTTTTCTGCTTTTTCAGAGTTATTGCCGCCAACAAAGGCAAAGCGTTTTGCGCCAGAATTGATTAAATGATTAGTCACTTCTTCAGCAGCTTGTTTATAGTCGATATTTACAGAAGCAACTGTATTATCATCATCACTTGTTCCTGAAACTACAACAGGTACAGAAGAGTTTTCAATTAAACTTTCCAATTCTGCATCGAGTGTTCCGCCTAAGAAGATAATACCATCTACTTGTTTGCTAAGTAGATTGTTAAAAATTTCTTTAGCTTTTTCTAAATCATTGTCAGAGTTAGAAATAATTGAATGATATTTATACATCGTTGCAATATCTTCTAACCCTCTTGCGAGTTGAGAATAGTATACATTCGAGATATCTGGAATAATTACCCCGACTGTTGTTGTTTTTTTACTTGCTAACCCTCGTGCAACAGCATTAGGTCTGTAGTTAAGCTTTTTGATGACTGCATTTACTTTATCTCTAGTTTCTGGTTTGACATTTTGGTTGCCATTTACCACACGAGAAACAGTTGCCATGGAAACACGCGCTTCTCTTGCAACATCATAAATAGTAACGGTCATAATATCACCCTTTCTGAAAGCGTTTCAAACACTATTATAGTAAGTTTTCACAACATTTTCAAAGTGTACCATAATTTGTCACAAACTCAAAACAAAACTTTCTGCTGTCACTGTTTTGTCACACATATGATGTTTTGCAAAACACAAAAAAGCCCTTTAAATCAAAGGTTTGAATACTTTAATTTAAAAGGCTTTCAATTAACAATATATTAGCGTAATTGCTTGCTATCGTACATATCAGCAAGTGGTTTTAGCTCATCATAGAATTTGTTGAATTGTTCAATATCCATTTGTTGTCCGCTATCACTTAATGCAACAGCTGGATCAGGATGTACTTCTGCCATAACACCATCTGCACCTACTGCTAAAGCTGCTTTAGCTGTTGGAAGCATAATATCTTTTCTTCCTGTACTATGTGTTACGTCTACCATTACTGGTAAGTGTGTACCTTGTTTAAGAATCGGTACTGCTGAGATATCTAAAGTATTACGTGTTGCTTTTTCGTATGTTCTGATACCGCGTTCACATAAGATAATATTTTGGTTACCTTGTGATGCGATATATTCTGCTGCGAAAATGAACTCTTCAATTGTCGCAGATAAACCACGTTTTAATAAAATTGGTTTGTTTGTACGTCCTGCTTCTTTTAATAATTCGAAGTTTTGCATGTTACGTGCACCAATTTGGAACACATCTAGGTAATCATCTGCCAATTCTAAATCAGCTGGTGTTACGATTTCACTTACAACATTTAAATTATATTTATCTTTAACGTTTTTAAGAATTTTCAATCCTTCTAATCCTAGACCTTGGAAGTCATAAGGAGAAGTACGTGGTTTGAAAGCACCGCCACGGATGAATTTTAATCCTTTACTTTGTAAGTCTTGAGCAACTGCATCGACTTGTTCTTGTGATTCTACTGAACATGGACCGAAAATGAATGACTTGTTGCCATCACCAATAACTCCACCATTGTCAAAGCGTACAATTGTATCTTCTGCTTTTAATTTTCTTGAAACAATTAAATGTTTTTCACGATCAGATTTTTGTAAGTCAGTGGATGCTTTAAATATTTCTTTGAATAATTGTTTAATTACATTATCGTTAAATGGACCATTATTTTTTTCAATTAAAGCATTCAACATTACTTTTTCACGTTCAGGATCATAAACCTTAGTACCTTGTTTACGCTTTTCATCCCCTATTTTCTGTGCTAACTTACCACGTTCTACTAGTAAGTCTAAAATCTTTTCATTAATGTCTTGAATTTCATTTCTGTACTGTTCTAACTTATTCATTATTTGGTCACCTCTATGTAATTTTTGCATCCAATTTATCACGCTTTAAAGCGATAAAAATATTGAATTTAACAGTTATTCTAGCAAGAACTTTATCATTAATCAAGAGGAAAAGCGAAATAAATCGAATTGTTTCGATTATTATTAATTTTCTCACAATTCCTTAACTAGATTTAACCAAAAGTAAAAAAGAAAATCAACCTCAAAAAGAATAAGGTTGATTTCTTTTAGGTACAATTAGTCATTGAATGTTTTCTTTTCAATTTTCTTCGTAGTTGTTTCACCTTTTGGTTGTGTCTTTGTAGTGTTATTCGTTGTTTTCTTATTCGCTGGTGTTACACTAGGTTTCTTTGTTGATTTGTTTGCTGCTGATTTTGTTGTCTTTGTTGTTGTTTTTTGTGTCGTTGTTTTGTTTCCTTTTGCTGCTGGTTTTTGTGTTGTTGTTTTTGTAGTTTTTGTCGCATCTTTCGGTGAAGTAGCTTTCGCTGTCTGCTTAGTTGTTGATGCATTTTTCTTAGGTGTGTTTGTTGTTTTAGTTGTTTCTGTTTTCGTTGTTTTTGTATCATTAACAGTCTTAGATTCTACTTTACCTGATGCTTCTGGTGTTTTGTGTGCTTCTGAATGATTAGCAGTTGCTTTATCATGCGTAATAACACCTTTATTGAATGAAGCTTTCTCATGTGTTTGTGCTGTACGTTTTTCAGCATCTGCAGGTTTTGCTGCTTTAGCATCCGCAGCTTTTTTGCTTCCTGCTGCTGTTGCTGCAGCTGCAACTGTAACTAATACTGGAACTGTTTTAAAACCACTTGATTTTACTGGTTTAGCTTCAAATAGTTCAGCTACTTTAGCTGCTACTGTATTATCATTTTCAATTAATTTAGCTTTTTCTTTCGCTGCTAATGCATTTCCTGTTGCTGTAAATTCATGGAAAGGCACTGTATCTGGTTGTGAAGATTTTAAAGGATTGTTGTCTGTTTGAACATCTTGAGCTTGCGGAGAAACATTTGCTAAATCATGTGCTGCTGCTTCATTACGAATTGCTTCACGTTGCGCTCGTAATGCTTTTGGATCTGTTTCTTGTTCATCATTGTTGAATTTTTGTTTTACATCAGATTTAAGCTGTTGTGCTTTATCTTTAATATCTTGAATTTGACTTTGTGCATTTGCTTTAAGCGCATCTGTCTGTGCAGACACTTTTTCTTTCACTGATGGTTTCTTTGCTTCTGCTGGTTGATTTTGCTTTTCAAGTTGTTTACGTTTTTTCACTTGATTAATCACAAAACCACCTGCTGTACCAATAAATATTCCTGCGATGAACCCATAAACGAAATCTTTACGGACAGTATCAGACATAGCTTCAACTTCGTAAATTTCTAATCTAGCTTCGTCGTTCTTTCTCATGTATTTGCCTCCTATAAAGTAAAAGCACTTAAACAAAGTTGATTCAACCTCATTTAAGTGCAGTTAGTACGTCTTATAATTGATAATGTAGCCTACAGATGAGGTACACAGTTCCAATTAGAACTGCATTTAACCATTATCCTCTGTAGTTTGCACTTTCTCTACGTTGTTTTCTGTATTGCCATTTATCAGCAATTTCCATCGCAACGTTTGACCATTGGATGACTTGTGAAATTTTATCTTCGTTTTGAGAAATATTATGTGCAATTGAGTTAGTTACTCGGTCCACTGATCCATCTAAATCTTGGATAGAGTCACCGATACCTTTTACTCCATCAACTACAGAATTTAAGCGGTCCACTTTATCTTGAATATCTTCAGTTAAGCGGTTTGCTTTATGAAGTAAATCTGTTGATTCTCTTGTAATCCCTTGAATTTGTCCTTCAATTCCATCAAGAGTCTTAGCCACGTAGTCTAAGTTTTTCTTAACAGATAAAAGAACAACTACAATTCCGATTACTAATACTAAAAATGCTATAGCTGCAATTAGACCTGCTATAGGTAAAATCCAGTCCATTAAAAACGCCTCCTAAATTGCTTATGTCTTATTTTTACTTAATACCCATACATATTTTAACATAAACATATTAAAATTCATTAATTACTCCGTGATTGTCTAAATAGGCACGTTCAACTTTTTGAATATCCCCTGCACCCATAAATAAAATCACAGCATCTTCATATGATTTCAATATATTTACATTTTTTTCACCGATTAATTGCGCACCTGGAATGCGATCAATTAAATCTTGAATTGTCAAACTGCCTTCATGTTCACGGATAGATCCGAAAATATCACATAAGAAGACACGGTCTGCTTTATTCAAGCTTTCAGCAAACTCATTCAAGAACGCTTTTGTTCTAGAATACGTATGCGGTTGAAAGACAGCGATAACCTCTTTATGCGGGTATTTTTTACGTGCTGTCTCAATTGTAGCATTAATTTCGCGCGGATGGTGGGCATAATCGTCAACAATTACTTGATTATGTACTTTTGTTTCATTAAATCTACGTTTCACTCCGCCGAATGTTTCTAACGCTTCTTTAATATTTTTTACATCAAGACCTTCTAAATGGCAAACCATAATAACCGCAAGTGTATTTAAGATATTATGATCCCCGTATTGCGGTGATAAGAAATGGTCGAAGAATTTACCGTCAATGTACACGTCAAACGATGTACCATGTTCTGTAATTTGAAGGTTATCAGCATAAATATCTTCATCTTTTTCTAATCCATAGTAATAAACAGGAACATCTGCTTTAATTTTTCTTAAATGGTCATCTTTACCCCATGCGATAATTGCTTTTTTGACATTATGCGCCATTTCTTGGAACGCACTTGTAACGTCATCAATATCTTTAAAATAATCAGGATGATCAAAGTCGATGTTCGTCATAATCGCATAATCCGGATGATAACTTAAAAAGTGACGTCTATATTCACATGCTTCAAACGCAAAATATTCACTTTGAGGAATACCTAAACCTGTGCCATCACCAATTAAGAAAGAAGTTCTTTTATCTCCATTCATTACATGTGATAAAAGGCCTGTTGTAGATGTTTTGCCGTGTGCACCTGTCACAGCTACAGACGTATACTGCTCAATGACATGGCCTAAGAATGTAGGATAATCAATAATTTCTAATCCTAATTCTTTTGCGCGGACAATTTCTTCATGTTCATCTGAAAAGGCGTTTCCTTGAATAACAACCATGCCTTTTTGAATATTGTCTGGGTTAAATGGCAAAATTTTAACCCCTTTATTTCTTAATGCATCTTCTGTAAACACATATTGGTCGATGTCGGAGCCCTGAACTTCATGGCCTAAATCATGCATAATTTGCGCCAATGAACTCATACCAGAGCCTTTAATACCGACAAAATGATAGTGTGTCATACTTAAACTCCTTCTTTCTTATTCCTCATTTATTTCAGCTGCAGTCAAATAAACTTCTCTTGGTTTCGAACCGTTCGAACCTGAAATATAACCCAACGCTTCAAGTTGGTCAACAATTCGTGCAGCTCTATTGTAACCAATTTGGAAATGACGCTGAATGAGTGATGTTGAGATATTGCCCTCTGCAACCATAAATCGACATACATCATCAAACAACTCATCTTTAGGTTGTGCTTTTGTTTGTTTTAACAATTCTTTTTCTTCAAATAAATATTCCGGTTCACGTTGTGCCTTAATAAAATCGACAACTGCATCGATTTCTTCATCAGACACAAAGCTGCCTTGAACGCGAATTGGTTTATTCATACCATTACCTAGATACAACATATCACCGTAACCAAGTAAGCGTTCTGCACCGCCGCTATCTAATATAGTTCTTGAATCCACACTAGATGATACCATAAATGCGATACGAGTTGGAATATTCGCTTTGATTAATCCTGTAATAACGTTTACAGATGGACGTTGTGTTGCTACAAGCATATGAATACCGCATGCACGTGCTTTTTGTGCAATTCTCGCAATAGATTGCTCTACATCTTGCGGTGCCATCATCATTAAGTCTGCAAGCTCGTCGATTACAATGACAATTTTAGGCAAACGTTGCTCGTATGAAGCTTTTTTATTGAAAGCTGTAATATTTCGCACATGATATTGCGCAAATAATTTATAACGTCTTTCCATTTCATCAACAGCCCACTTCAAGCTTTGTGTTGCTGCTTTGACATCTGTAATCACAGGTGATACTAAATGCGGTAAACCATTGTATGGTGCTAACTCTACCATTTTCGGATCAATCAGCAAGAGTTTCAACTCTTCTGGATGATTTTTATATAATAGTGAAAGTAATATGCTGTTGATACAAACAGATTTACCTGAACCCGTAGCCCCTGCTATCAGTGCGTGTGGCGTTTTCGCAATATCCATTAATAACGGTTCATTATTGATGCGATTTCCCATCGCAACTGTTAATTTAGATTCTGCATTCTTAAATTGAGGACTCTCAATAATAGATTTTAAGTTCACTTTTGTTGGCGATATATTTGGTACTTCTATACCTACTAAACTTGTACCTGGAATCGGTGCCTCAATTCGAATATCTTTGGCGGCTAAAGCCATTTTCAAATCATCATGTAATGCAGTGATTCTAGAAACTTTTACCCCTTTTTCAACAGATAATTCAAAACGTGTCACACTAGGTCCTTCTGTAACATTCTTAACCTCTGCAGGTACATTGAAGTAATAAAATGCATCATTCAACTCTTCTTTTTTCTCATCTATCCACTCTTGGTCAACTTCATGTACTTCTGGTTCATCTAATAAATCTAGACTTGGCAGTTTTAAATTAGGCCCTTTTCGAATACCTTCGTGATGTGCTTGAACAGGTTCCTTTTGTGCAGTTACAGGTTGCTTAACTTCCTCTTGTGCATTAGATTGTGTCGTTTTTGCTGTCTGTACGCTTGTTGTGATATGTCCTTGTTCAGCTTTTGGTTGATCAGAATTTTGATTTTCATGTTGTGATGATTGTGGTTCACTGTCGTCATGAGTCGAAACTTCAGTCGTTTGTGAAGCCAAGCTTTGTTCAGGCTCTGAAGAAACTGCAGAATCATTTGTTTGTGTTTTTGATGTTTGTGCAGCTTTACGTTTTTGTGCATCCATCATACGACGTTTGTCTGATGGTGTCATCATCACATTGAACGGCTTAGCACCTTTACGAATTGGACGAGAAATTTTCGGTTGTTCAGTTTTAACTTCTTCTGCCTCTGCTTTATTTTCTTCTTGTTCTTCATTATTAGAGTCAGGTGTAGAAACTTTTTCATTAGTTTCTTCTTGTTCAACTGATTCTTCTTGTTCCTCTTTTATTTCTGTTTTTGACTCTTCTTTTTCTGCATCATCAGATTTTGGTTGATCTGGTTTCAATTGAGGTTCAAGGCTCGATTTTGCTTTTTCTTCTGTGACTTCTTCTTTAGTCTCATCAGTTTTCGTTGCCTCTGATTTAGATGTATTACTATCTGGTGCTAACACAGGTTCTTGAACCTCCGTAGAATTATCTTCTTGTAGTTCATCCTGTTCATCTTCAGGTTCTTCTGATGTTTCTTGTACTGGTTCTGATTCCTGTTCGTCAGTACTTTCATGCATTTCAGTTCCATTTACAGGTTCTTCTGGTACTTCTTCCTGTTCACTTTCAACTGGTTCTTCTTCATCTTCAATTTCAGTATATTGTGCTTCAGAAACTTCTGGTAAAGGTTCAGGAGACTCTGTTAGATTTTCTGTCTCAGATTGAGGTGATTCTGATTCTAGTTGTTGTGTTTCTTCAGGAGCATCTTCTACAACTTTAACGTCTTGTTCGTCTAATTGATGCATGTCTTGAACTTGGTTTAAATCTACTTCTTCATAGTCAAAGTCGTTTTGTGGTTGTGTTGACGTTTCTTCAGACGTTTCTGTTTGTATGTGTTCTGAGGTAGGTTGTTGTGTTTCTTCGCCTTCTTGGTATTCAGCAGCTCTGGCTTCTTTTTCTTTTTCAAAGCCATTTTCTTGGAAGACTGGATCTTCTACATACTGTTTGGCTTGTTCAGCATACATTTCATCAATAGCCTTTTGAATTGAGCTGACATCTTCTTGTTCACGTTTTTGTTGAAGAGCTTCTTTGAATTTTTTGCGTTGTAACACTTTTCGTTCGCGTTCACGTCGAATTTCTTCAACAATTTGTGAAGCATAAATATTATTAATATTAATTGTATTATCCGCTTTAGAATAATTAGGTGTTTGTTTCACTTGGTGTTGTGAATCTTTAGAAGACAGTTGTTCTGTTTCATTTTTTGTGTCTTCGGATTCTCTTGTTTCAACTTCATGTGCTTTTGAAGCTTGTTTACGTGAACCATTTAATGGATCTGTCGGTATTTTTTCTTGTTGGTTTGTAGATTCTTCAGTAACACCTTCTGAACGTTGAATAACACCATTTTCTAAAGGATGACGTTTTTTCGTACCGAAAATAGCTGAAGGTACTTCTTCAGCTCTGAATTCACCACTTTTATAATAGATATCTTTCGTATCATAGCGTGTCGAATAATTCTGTACACGTCTATTTTGATGTTCTCTTTGATGCGTTTGTTCTGGAGCACGTTCTCTTGATTCTGATTGCTTACGTGTGTTGCGTGAAGAACGAAATGATGGTGTATCGTCATCATAAAACGTACGTCTTCTTCTATGACGACGGTCTGGTTTTTGATACGAAGAAGTTTCAACAAATTCTTCTGACTCATAAGCTGGTTCAGAATGATTGGATTCTGAATCTGATTCTGTTTGTTGGTCAGAATCATTCACATGAAGTGGAAATCTAAAATTACCTTTTGGACGTTCGTAAATATCATTATTTTCTGGTAGTAATGCATGACGACGACGTTCTTTTTCTTCTAATTTTTGTCTGCGCTGACTATATTTTCTTTGATAAACTTCTTCTTCGTCTTCATCACTAAACAATTTATCAAACCAGTTCATAATGTCACTTCCTTCCAATCACTTTATTCTTCGAAAAATGGTTGTCCTGTTTGGTAATCCTCAGATAATACCATAATTCCTTTTTCTTGCGGTGCGTTCGGTAAATTTAATTCTTTCATTGAGCAAACCATACCGCTTGATGGTACACCACGTAATTCAGCATCTTTAATAACCATACCGCTAGGCATTACAGCGCCTACTTTTGCGACTACAACCTTTTGATCCGCTTCAACATTTGGCGCACCACATACAATTTGTAATGTTTCATTTCCAACATCTACTTGTAAAATGCTTAATTTATCCGCATTTGGATGTTTTTCTTTAGTTTTAACATAACCTACTACAAATTTTGGTGATAAGTCAGAATCTAATTGATCGTCAATACCTGATTCTTTTAAGACGTTTTGTAAACCATCTAATAATTCTGGTGTAAGTTTAATATGTCCATTACCTTCGATTGGTAAATGCTTAGAAGCATTGAAGATATTATATCCTACAGCTTTACCATCTAACGTAATTCTCACTACGTCACCATGTGTTGTATAGTCGAACTCTCCTTCAGCAGGTTCTACTTGTAAGAATGCTACATCTCCTACGCCGTTTAAGTTGTAAAATAAATTCATTATCTATTCTCCTTATTTCTTATCGTTTTTCTTTTGATTTTTTACTGTGCTCAATTCTTGGACCACATTTGGACTCTTATCTTTTTTGTTTTTATTATTTTTAGCCAAGATAAAGATAGGTTCTAAGTGGCCATTATCGTATCCGAATGATAGCGATGTAATTGGTACAAGACCTTTCGTGAAGAATTCCATGGTTAAATGAGCCATCACATCGTAACCCGTTTTATTTCTGATATCTGCCACAACTAAAACATCTTGATGCGGAACAGCTACTAACATTTCACCTTCACAGTTTTCTTCAAATTGATTTAATAATGGCGTGTTTAAAATTCTACTCGCATCGTACCCATCATTCGTATTAATAAAATAGAACAGATTGCCTTTAACTTCATCTGTTTTGTATGGGTTATCTAATTTTCTGATATTGAATAATGCCATTTCTTTAATTTGTTGTGCAGTCACATTCAATTGTTTCAGCATTGATTCGTCAATGAGTCGATAAGACTTTCCTAAATCTAATGCATAATAGATATTTGTTTCTGCTGTATGTGCATCAATCACAAACGGATGCCCCTCTTTAGTTTCCTTATCGAAACTTGCTGCACGCATCACTGGCATCACTTTGATATTGTCCATTTGTTGCAGTGCATCATCACTCATTTGTTGAATTGTTTCATTGACATAGTAAACAATCTCATCAACAATTTTTTCTTGTTGATCGTTATATTTCGCGACGATGGGTGTTAATCTAATCGTTACACCTTTACCATTATCTTTACGTGCAATGCGCAAGGTATCTTCTTCTCTATTAAATGTAAAATTAACATCTAAATGATTTAAACGTTCTTTTAGTTTATCTCTCATTTGAAAGACATTCATATTAACACTCCTAATTACATACCTTTTTATAGTTTACCGTAAAAATACCCTTAGGAACAGAAAAAATGTGAATTTCCTAAGGGTATTTTTATTTAAATATTCGTAATAAATTCGCTGATTTGTTCAATCGTTTTTCTATCTTTGCTGACATAACTTCCGACTTGTTCGCCGTTCTCGTAAACTAAAAAGCTTGGAATCCCCATAATTCCTAAGTCCGCTGCTAAATCAATAAATTTATCGCGATCTACTGACACAAATGTATAGTCCGGATGTTTTTCTTCTAATTCAGGAAGTCTCGGTGCGATAAAACGACAATCTACGCACCAATCTGCTGTAAACATAAATACAGTTTTACCTTGTTTAAGTTGTTCAAACGCTTCTACTGATTCTAATTGTTTCATATTTATCCACTTCTTTCTTCTTATTTATGAATATTGTAAATGTGCAATGGTTTCATCATCTAATCCTAAAATAGATGCTTCAAGTAATGCTCTTGCTGAATAATAATCTCTGATATCAAATACTGAATCGGAGCTATGAATATAGCGTGCACAAACACCAATGACTGCAGTTGGGATACCTATGTTCGCTTTGTGAATCTCTCCTCCATCAGTGCCGCCTGGTGAAATATAATATTGTGTATTAATATCATGTTGTTGTGCTTGTTCTAATAAATAATCTCTGAATGCTGGTTTAAGAATCATGGTTCCATCTTTAATACGGATTAATGTTCCTGCTCCCAGTTTACCAGAAAGTTGTTGTACACCTTTCATATCGTTAGCTGGTGAACAATCGACTACAAATGCTACATCTGGATCAATTTGTTCTGCAGCTGCACGTGCACCTCTTAAACCGACTTCTTCTTGGACATTTGCACCTACATATAAATCAACATCTAGTTCTTTGTCTTTAAATAATTTTAAAATTTCAATCGCTAATAAACAACCATAACGATTATCCCATGCTTTACCCGCAAAACGATGTTCAGATAATTGAATTAAAGAGGTATCAGGAACAATTGAATCTCCAATCTCTACACCACGTGCTCTGACTTCATCTGCAGAGTCACTACCGATGTCTAACATTAAATCTTTAATTTGCGGTTGACCTTCATTACCTGTTCTGAAATGTTTAGGAATGCTTGCAACAACACCTGTAATAATTTCTTGTTGTCTTGTTTTGACTTTTAAACGTTGACCTTGCCATATATCTGCAGCAACGCCGCCTAAGTTCGTAAAGTGCAGCATACCATTTGATGTAATGTCAGTAATCATAAAACCGACTTCATCCATATGTGCTGCTACCATCACTTTTTTCGCATTTTCTTTTTTAGATTTTTTTACCGCGTAAAATCCACCCATACGGTTATAGATGAACTCGTCAGCGTATGGTTCCATTTCTTTTTTTATGTACGCTCTTAAATCTTGTTCAAAACCTGGTGCACCATGAAATTCTGTTAAAGCTTTAATATGTTGTAATGTTTCATTTTTCGCAATTTCCACTGTTCATCGCTCCTTAATAATTCATTATCCTCCTAATGTTATGGTAGAATATTGTTATAACGTAAGTGGAGGTATAAATTGAGATGTCTCGAAGAAAAATTTTGTTATTGATAGTATTACCAATCACAGTTTTATTGAGTAGTTTACTAGCTTACCTCACATTTTTAGGCACTAAAAAGTATAACCCGCAAAAGTTAATTGAAGAAGTGAAAAGCTACTTTATGAACGTGACAGGGTCATACATTGTCTCAGAACCTCAACCATTCGAACAAGACGGTATTCATTATGAAATATACCGTGGCGGTGTTACAACTAAAAACCACGGCAAAATCAGTAATTATGAATTTATCGCCGATGCGACAAATGGTAAAATCATTAACATAAAAGAAGTTTAATGATATTGGTATGCATACTTATTCTAACAATGTTTCCGTATAACGGAGACATTGTTTTTTTGTTGCATTTGTTTTAAGTTATTGATTTCTTTTTATTTCTGCTTTGATAGAATGATCTTCTTTATCAAATTTAAGCGCAAAGTATGACGCATCATGATAAAACAAGAACCAATAATCCTGCATAATCAACCAAGGCAGCCATCTTTCTTTCTCTCTGATTGATTGCATTGGATAATCATCATATGATGTTACCCATAATGGGTTCATATGCGCATGTGAAGGAAAAATATCTGCCATATGGACTGCTTTTTCTCCATCACTTTCAATAGTAATTATACTATGTCCAAAACTATGACCACCCGTATGATACATATGAATACCTGGCACTACCTCAATCTCATCTTCAAATAAAATTATATGCTTTTGATAATCACCGAGATTAAGTTCAGGCCAATATGTTGCTTTACTGCGTAGATTAGGTGCTAAAAATTCATGCCATTCATCTTGTTGTATATAATGAACTGCATTAGGGAATTTCGCATGACCTTCTACATCAGATAAACCTGAAGCGTGATCATAATGCATATGGGTCATCAAGACAATATCAATGTCCTCTGATGTTAAACCGAGCTTTTGCAGCCCTTCTTCAATTAATCCTTCATTTTCAACACCAAAGTTACGTTTTTGTTTTTCGGTAAGCTTGCCTTCACCTAAACCTGTATCAATCAAGATATTGTGTTCTTCTGTTTGAACTAAAATCGGAGATACACTCATGGGTACTTGGTTTTTTTCATTTGCTGGTATTTTTCTATCCCATAAGGGTTTCGGAACCGGACCGAACATCGTGCCTCCGTCCATGTGCGTCATACCACCGTTCAAATCATGGATTTTAAATTTTCCTAGTTTCAAAAGCCTCACCCTAACGTTCAGATATATAACTAAGTATAGGTTGATATAGACATATTTTCAAACTTTAGAAACACAAAAAAAACTGCATTCTATTGAATGCAGTCAGACTGTCGACAAAGTCCTACGGACTTGTCG
>NZ_KV840351.1:0-58604 GCF_001839185.1 Staphylococcus sp. HMSC65H10
TTTTAGCTCACCAGTCCTATTTGACAGAGAGCCACAATTTTGAGATGCACTTGCTTTTCTTTTAGTTACTTTTATATACACTGATGGCTCTGTTAGCTGATTCTAAAAGATGATGTTCAAAATAATTCTCATGTACATAATCATATATATTATCTATATCTGTTTCTTCTTTAGGAAAATTATGATCTCTTACAATGCAATCGGCTAATTGTCCGAATGGCGTATCATCTTCCATAAAAGTAATAATAAACTTATAAAAACTCATGTAACAACCCCACTTAAAGATATTTCTGAATGAAAAAACATTAACAACGATAAATTTCCACCAAAGAGGAAATCATTCTTATCAGTTAAATAGGCTTTTTCAACAGTATAACATAAGCATCGGAATAAAATACAGTTAATAAAAAAATCTTATTTAACAAACAACTGTATTTATATCCAAACCTTTTCTCTTTTGTAACGCAATGTTCGAAAACTTTAAGATGACTTTGTTCTCTATATGCAATCATTTATACATCTTAATTATAAAGTTAGCCTAAACACACAAGAAATACAAGATATTCTTATTTAAATTGATATATTTTATACACATTTTTTACATAAAATTCATAATTTCGTGCGAATCTTTAAATAGTTATGAGTTCAGAATGAACATTACATTTTAAACAATTAAACCTCATAAAAAAGCAGAGCACGAAATGCTCTGCTTCTGATAAATACAATTCGGTTGTTAGAATCCGCGTCCAGCACCTCCGCCGCCGAAGCCGCCGCCTCCGCCGAAGCTGCCGCCGCTGAAACCACCGCCACTTGATGAACCGCCACCAAAACCTCCAGTGCCGACCCACCAAGTACCTGTATTATCTCTTCTGCGACCGCCTCCTCTTGGAGGTCCGCCGCCACCATTTTTAATGGAGATAATAATGATGATAATGATAATAATAAAAATAATGCCAAATAAGCTGAATGGCCCATCACCTTCTGATTGGTTTTGCGCTTTAGGTGTATCTTCAGTAAATTTTTCACCATCATAGCCATAAGCTTTGGCTATTTCTTTCCAAATTGCATTATAAAGTTGTGTGATGCCTTGACTGTAATATGCTTTTTGTTTTTCTTTATTATCAGTCTGTCCTGCTTTTTCAGCATAAGGCATGAAGTTATCATCAATCAATGCGCCGACTTTAGCATCATTTAAGACACCTTCTAACCCTCGGCCAACCGCAACTTGAATACCACGATTTTGATATTCATTGCCGTTATCTAAATTGACTAAAATTACAACGCCTCGACTATGCTTTTGATCACCGACTTTATAATGTCGGCCTGCTTGATAAGCATAATCTTCTTTTGGTGTTTGTCCGATTGATTTCATGGTCATCACCAAAATGTCTGAATCTGTACCGTCTTGAAGTTTTTGGCCTTTTTTAGCCATCTCATCTTTATCTTGGCTCGTAATCAAATCTGCGTGGTCTTGTACAAAAACAGGTTGTTCTAATTCCGGAAATTTATCTGATGCCGCAAACATACTTTGTGCGACGAGTAATATCCCAACCCATAAGACAGCTAAGACGCTGGCACTTTTTCTGATCATTGAGATGAGTCAGTGCCGAAATCAACTTTAGGTGCTTTGTCTGCACCACTTTCGGCTTTAAAGTATTCTTTCTTATCAAATCCGAATAGCTTAGCTACAATGGTTGTTGGGAAATGGCGAATCGCTTGGTTATATTTGTTAACAGATGTATTGTAATCATTTCGTGCTACTGCAATTCTATTTTCTGTACCTGCAAGCTCGTCACGTAATCCTGTAAATTGTTTATCTGCTTTTAAATCAGGATAATTTTCACTGATAGCTAATAATCTGCTTAATGCAGAATTGACTTCGCCATTAGCTTCCGCTTTCTCTTTTGGTGTTGATGCACCTGCAAGTTTACTACGTGCATCAGAAACTTGTTTAAATACATCTTCTTCATGCTTAGCGTAACCTTTAACAGTGTTCACAAGGTTAGGAATTAAGTCTACACGACGTTGTAATTGGTTATCGATGTTTGAAAGTGCTGTATTCGTATCTTCGTCCATACCGACAAGTTTATTATATGGGCCAATCATTGTAACTCCAATGATGACAATAACAATGCCGATAATAATAAGCGGTGTAAGTATTTTCTTCATATTTTTCTCCTTTTGCTTAAAATTATTCATTTTAATTATACAATATTGATACCCTATCTGGCTAAAGTTGAAGATTGCAATCAACCTTTAAAATCTTTACAAAAAATTAATTTTTATTTTTTGATAATTGTCAGATGCAATTACAAGAAATGGATGTATAATAACAGTTGTATTTGAAATATACACCAAAATCTACCCTGTTAAAGAAGGTGTTTATGTGGCTTTCCTAAAGAAACCCTTAACTGTTTATTTATTACTATTTCTGAGCACGACATTACTAGGTGCACTGTTATTATATTTGCCATGGACTGGTAAACAATATACATCTTTTATCGATGCATTCTTTGTCGCATCAAGCGCATTTACAGTCACTGGTCTATCAACTGTGGATATTACTTCGCAATTCAACTGGCTTGGTGACCTTATTATTATGTTTTTAATTCAAATCGGTGGTTTAGGGATTGTGACCATTACAACACTCACTTTAATCATAGCGAATCGCAGAATTTCTATGCATGAACGCAAATTAATCATGGTCACTTGGAATGTTGATGAGCCAGGCGGAATGGTTCGTTTAATTCGACAACTAACACTCTATAGCTTGTCTACAGAATTTATAGGCATGTTATTACTTGCCTTATCTTTCGTACCTAGATATGGCTTCGGCAAAGGATTATTTATCAGCATCTTTACTTCTGTTTCAGCCTTTAATAATGCAGGATTTGCATTATTTTCTAAGAATATGATTGGATTTAATGATGATCCAGTTGTTACGCTTGTCATCCCCATTTTAATTATTATGGGCGGACTGGGACCAGTAGTCATGTCAGATTTAGTAAAAACTAGAAGATTAAATAAACTAAAGCTACATACCAAAGTTGTGCTTTCAACAACATTAGTCTTAATTTTTGGCGGCATGGCGCTTTACTTTTTATTAGAGTTCAACAATACTTTAAAACCTTTCAGTATGTGGGGTAAGCTTGGGACTTCATTCTTTCAATCCGTCACAACAAGAACAGCAGGTTTCCAATCTGTTGACTTAGAATTAATTCATACCCCTACCGCATTAATGATGATGGTACTTATGTTTATCGGTGGTGCTCCGTTTAGTGCTGCTGGTGGGATTAAAGTCACAACTTTCATTGTTATGATTATGTTTGTTTATAGTACTTTACGTAATGAAGACCATACCACTATCTTCAGCAGAACAATCAAGCCTAAAACAATTGCGAAAGCCATTGCAGTCACAACAGTCAGCTTTATCTTTGTATTAACCGTCACATTTATTGTTAGTCTATTAAATGAAACAACACCTTTTATGAAAGTCATCTTCGAAGTCGTATCTGCTTTTGGTACAGTCGGCTTAAGTATGAACTTCACTTCTGAATATGGTACATTAACTAAAATCATCATTATTATTGTGATGATTTGCGGTAAATTAGGTGTTGTCACAGTATTAGCACTCTTCATCCCAAGCAAAAAACGATTTTATCAATATGCAAAAGGTAATATTTATTTATAACCTAATCTTCACTAGACCTGTTTTTACAGGTCTTTTTTATTTTGAAAAGGGTTTCATACCATCTGAAAGATGGCTATAGTTAAGTAATACACATACAGAGAGAAAGGTTGTTGATTCAATGAAAAAGTTATTTGCACTCTTAGCCATGAGTATATTAATCGTTTCAGCATGCGGGCAAAATGATGAAAAACCAAAAGAAGATACCGAAGACAAAGCAGCTACTGAAAAGAAAGACAAATCACAATCTAAAAATGAAGAAAATGAAAAGAAAAAACAAACAGACAAAAATCAACAAAAAGAAAATAATACGCAAGACGAACAACAAGCAAACACTGAACAGCAAAATAAAGATGAATCATCTGCAGAAAAACAAAATCAACAGAATCAACAAAACCAACAAAGCCAACAAGTTGATTTAAGCAATATCACCGACAGAGCAACTTTAGAAAATGTAATTTATGGTAATTATGCAGAAATTGATAAGATCAAAGCTTATAATAGTGCCGTTGCGAATGGCGTAATTCCACAAGGCAACGTGACAGAAGGTCCTGCAAGTGCCGCATATGAAAGCTCACTTCGTGTAGAAAGTGGTGCTGAACAATCTGTCTACGATCAAAATGCACAGTCACAAGCTGAGGAGCCAACAGAAGATGTAAATGCGGAAATCAATGCAGCGCAAACAGAAGAAGAATATATCGATGCTTTACGAAAAAAATATAACGGTGGATTATCTTCAGCTGAAATTCAAACCAAACATGCGATTGAACAAGGATACTATGATGGTGATGAAGCTGAACAACAAGCAGTTTATGATGAAATAGAACGAAGAGAAGCAGACATCGAAGCTGGTAAATTCGATCACTACAAACAATAAATAAGAAGGTAAATAAAAAAACAGCACAACAACCTTTTCAGATTGTTGTGCTGTTTTAATCAGTTTAGGTAAAAATTATGACATTTTTACAACGTTTGCAGCTTGTTCGCCACGGTCGCCTTCAACGATGTCGAAGTCAACTTTTTGGCCTTCTTCTAATGATTTGTAACCTTCGCCTTGGATAGCTGAGAAATGTACGAATACGTCGTTACCATCTTCTCTTTCGATAAATCCAAAACCTTTTTCTGCGTTAAACCATTTAACTGTACCACTATTCATATAAAAATCCTCCGTATGTGCTTTTGCACGAATATTTGTAACTTGTTTATAAAAATCAATGGGAGTAAATTCATACGAATTAAAACTGCAAATCAATTTCACGAACAATTACTTAAGTACTATACTACACCCATTATTTAGGTTTGTATACCCTTTTGCCTCATTTCTTCAAAATAATTTAGATACCACAATTATTCAGACAATATAATCATTAAAATCACAAATATTTGTCATTAAGATGATGGAAAACGAAACCTATAAAACTATAATAAATCAAGTAAAATTGATTAGAATGCAATTTAATTCCATAATTCTCATTAATCAGGTATGATTAATTCACTAAATAGAAAAGGAGTGATGATATGACCAAACAAGTCGTATTAATTACAGGTGCAACAAGTGGAATTGGTTTTCAAACAGCACAACTTTTAGCTGATAAAGGATACATTGTTTATGGCGTTGGTAGAAGAATAGAAAAACTGAACGCTTTAAAAAATATACATGCAATAAAAATGGATATTACAGATGAATCATCCATACAAAAAACTGTTGAACAAGTAATTTCAGAACAAAATCGTATCGATATTCTCATTAATAATGCGGGTTATGGTTCGTACGGAGCTATAGAAGATGTAGAAATTTCAGAAGCAAGAAAACAATTTGAAGTAAATCTTTTTGGTTTAGCACGACTCACTCAATTAGTGTTGCCCTATATGCGTAAACAACATTCTGGGAAAATCATTAATATATCCTCGATGGGTGGCCGTTTCACTTCATACTTTGGCGCATGGTATCATGCCACTAAATACGCTTTAGAAGCTTTCAGTGATGCTTTAAGAATGGAAGTTGAGCCATTTGGTATTGAAGTTTCTATTATTGAACCTGGTGGCATCAAAACTGATTGGGGTCATATCGCAGCAGATCAATTAGCAGCATCAGCTAAAGGCGGTGCATATGAAAAAGCGGCTTTTAAAGCAGCAGAAGGTATGCACAAACAATATAATTCTAATTTACTTTCAAACCCTAAAATTATTGCCGATACTATTTTAAAGGCCGCTTCAAAAAAGAAACCTAAAGCACGTTATTTAATCGGTATGGGCGCAAAACCTCTTGTTTTCTTACATGCCATTTTACCAGCAAGACTCTTTGATCACATTGCTAGACGCTTAAGTTAAAAAAGAAAGGTCTAACATTGATAAAATTCATCCATCAATGTTAGACCTTTTTTATACAAATAGTAGCTTTTATTTATCTAATAAATCTTCTACAGGCTCACCAATTCTTACATAATGATTACCTACCACACGTGTAATTGGATTTAATTTTTCAACATCCACATAAGCTTTATCTACATCATAAATTTCATCATCAATGTAAATTGATTTTACTTGTCCTACAAGCATGTCTGTTCCTTTTTGTTCATCTCCTAATTCTAAATGATGAACTAATTCACATTCATATCGAACTTTGGCTTCTTTCACACTAGGAACATTCACAACTTTAGAATCTGTTGTTGTAAGATCAGTCATGTCTAGTTCGTTCACATCAGCCCCATAATTATCGCCTGTTTTCACCACATCTTTAACGATATCTTCATCTACAATATGCACCACAAATTCTTTAGTACTTAGAATGTTTGCACTTGTATCTTTTAGCGCTCCATTATCTTTACCTACAGATATCATTAACATTGGTGGTTCAGGACACACTACATTAAAGAATGCAAAGGGCGCTGCATTTACATTACCTTTTTCATCTTGTGAAGTGACAAAAGCGATTGGTCTAGGTGTCACTGTACCTATCAACATTTTATACATATTTCCTGTTTCTAAGTCTTTTGGATTTATATACATACTCATATCACCTTTCTCATTCATATTCATACATTCTATAATATTTCTGCACCATCATAAATCTTAAGGACTTATACATGAACAAGTCATTTAATTCAGTTCACAAAGATTAATATTAAAATATTTTAGTGATATTTTCATGACACTTTTTTGACAGTCACCTCAATTTTTTTAAATTATTTAGCCCGTTTTGTTAAAAACAAAGATTAAAGTGATATAATTTAAATGTTATAAAATAATTAAGGTAACTGTATTGCACTATTTAGTTATCTATTATCTCTTCGATTCTATATGAAGACAGCAATTTAGATACTAACTACTTATTTACATTGATAAATAAGCGGAAATTGTATTTAACTTTACTTGATTCATAAAATCTAAGATTGATAACTGAGTTTTCTTACGCTTAATTATTAAAACAAACAACATCAGGAGGAATCAACATGAAAGAAAAAGAAAAGTGGTATCAGTCAACTTGGTTCACAATTTTAATGCTATTATTTGTATTCCCAGTAGGATTATTCCTAATGTGGAAGTTTAAGAAAAACTGGAAGTTATGGGTAAAAATCTTGATTACTGTGTTAGTTGCAATAAGTGTGGTTAATATGATGACTAATAAGACACCGACTGACAATAACACAAGCAAGACTAAAACAGAACAAAAATCAGATAAACAAGAGGCAAAAAAAGATGATAAAAAACCAGAAACAAAATCATCGAATAAAATGAACGAAGTTGTTAAAGTCGGAAAAATGGAGTTCAATGTAACTAATAAAGCCATTGTAGATCAAGTTGGAGATGTAATGACAAATAATGCAAAAGGCAAATTCATAGTATTAGATATTACAGTTAAAAATAACGGAGATAAAGCTGTAGACATTACCGATTCGTTCTTTAAACTTTTAAGCGATAAAAAAACATTTGAAGCTGATGGTTCTGCAACAATCACTGCAAACCAAGCTGTATCGCCTGATGATTTAGGTTTTATTGGTGACAAAATCAATCCCGAAAGTACAAAAAATGCAAAACTTGTATTTGATGTAGCACCTAGTATTGCCGAAAAAGATAATTTAGTATTGCAAGTACAGTCTGGTTTTTGGGGAACAGAAACAGCAAAAATCGAATTAAAATAAATGTCTATGTTCTAAAACAATTTAGGAACGGTGAATTTTTCACCGTTCCTTTTTCTGTAGCAACAAAAAATAAAAGCCTCTAACCGCAATGGTTAAAGGCTCTATGTATGGAGGCGGCGGGATTTGAACCCGCGTCCAAGGATCCTGATACAAATCTTTCTACGTGTGTAGTCTATTATTCAAATTTCACATGATGGTAGGAAATAGACAACCAACATCATGCTAGTTCGATTAATCTCTTCTAGACAGACTTCGAACAGCAGTGCCTAGCGTATCCTACTAAAGTTGAATCACGTTAACAGCACATAGGCGATGCTGTTAGGTGATGCAGAGTGCGATTAGGCAGCTACTGCTAAATTATTGTTTGTTTTGCCAGTTATTATAAACTGTGTGTGTTGATGACGGAGACAACCCTCCGACACGCTTAATAAGCTCTGGGGACCCCTGTCGAATCCAAAACGCCCCCGAAATAATATTAAATAGATTCTATTCACTAGAATCCAATAGCACTCTTTATCATATCAAATATGCATTTAGTAATCAATATAATTGTTTATAAATGATTTTCAAATAAACTAAGAATGCGGGAAGCAGGTTTAACCTGCTTTCCCTTAATAACGATCTTTCATCGCACGCTGCATGTCGCGTTTAATTGCTTTATCTTTAAGATCTTGACGTTTGTCATATTTCTTCTTACCTCTTGCGACGCCAATCAACATTTTACATACACCATGTTTCAGATACAGTTTTAATGGGATAATCGAATAACCGATTTCTCTTGTACGTGTGCCTAATTTTTCAATTTCTCTTTTGTGTAAGAGTAATTTTCTTGGTCGCACTGGATCATGATTAAATCGATTGGCTTCTTCGTATGGCGCAATATGCATATTATGAACGTAAATTTCACCATTTTTTACTTGAGCGAAACTATCTTTTAAGTTTGCGCTGCCACGACGAATCGATTTAATCTCTGTACCTTTTAACACAATGCCCGCTTCAATCGTATCTTCTACATTATAGTCATGTCTGGCTTTACGATTCTCCGCTAAAGTACCAGGAGACTTTTTCTTCTTCTTCGACATCGTGTTCACCTCTTGTTGAAAATTTTATAAAAAGAGAGGAGCGGCCATCCCACTCAATTTCTCTTATTTTTTCTTTTTACGCGCTTTTTGTTTTACCTTTTTACTTTTGTAAAACGGTTTGTGGTTCGTGTCCTTTTGTTTATCACGATTACGTTGGTTTTTACCTTTACGCTGTTTCTTCTTCCCTTTTTTCTTGTCGCCGCCTAAGCTTTTACCACGTGTTTTCGTTTGAATCGTTGTGCCACGTGCAGGACGTTCATTTGATTTTCTACGTCTTGGTTCAGGCATACCTACGATTTGGAAATCAATCATACGTTGGTCAACATCTACGTTGACGACTTTAATCTTCACTGTATCACCGATACGGAAAACATTACCTGTACGTTCACCAATCATAGCCATTTGACCTTCAGCGAATTGGTAATAATCGTCTGTCATACTTGATACATGAACCATACCTTCAACAGTATTCGGTAATTCTACGAACATACCAAAGTTCGCGACTGAGCTGACAATACCTTCGAATTCTTCACCAATATGTTGAAGCATGAACTCTGCTTTCTTAAGTTCATCTGTATCACGTTCTGCTTCGATAGCACGACGTTCACGATTAGACGTATGTTCCGCAATTTCCGGCAATTTGTCTTCCCATTTGCGAAGTTCTTTGCCGCTCATTGAATCTTCAATCAAGTACTTGCGGATTAAACGATGTACTACTAAGTCAGGATAACGACGAATTGGCGATGTGAAGTGCGTATAATAATCTGCAGATAAGCCGAAGTGACCTAAGTTCACATCTTCATAACGTGCCTGTTGCATTGAGCGTAACATCATTGTAGATACAACCGTTTGTTCTGGCAGACCTTTTACTTTCTCATGAATTTCTTGAAGCGTACTTGGGGATACATCTTCTCCTGTGCCTCTTACTAGAATACCGAAGTTCGTAATAAACTCGAAGAATTGCGTTAAGCGATCTGATTTAGGTTGTTCGTGGACACGATAGATAAATGGTACTTCCATTTTATTGAAGTGTTCAGCAACCGTTTCGTTCGCTGCTAACATAAATGATTCAATTAAACGTTCACCTTCACCACGTTCACGCATCTTCACATCTACTGGAATTCCTTCTTCATTGACAATCACTTGCGCTTCATCAATATCGAAGTCGATTTCACCACGACGTTTACGCATTTGAATTAATGTTTCACTTAATTCTTTTGCTAAGTCTAACATCGGTGTCACATCTGGGTATTGTGCACGCACATTTTCATCATGATCAGTGATGATTTGGTTGACTTCATCATACGTCATACGATGATCAGATTGAATGACACTATCAAAGATTTCATGTTTAACAACTTTACCATCTGAATTAATTTCCATACGACAGCTTAATGTTAAACGGTCAACATTAGGATTCAATGAACAAATACCATTACTCAAACGGTGTGGAATCATTGGAATAACGCGGTCTACTAAGTAAACACTTGTTCCACGATCATACGCTTCTTTATCTAATGCTGAATCTTCTTTTACATAGTGGCTGACATCCGCAATGCTGACTGTCAATTGCGTATTACCATTCTTCAATTTCTTAAGCGCAATCGCATCATCTAAGTCCTTCGCATCTGCACCATCAATTGTAATCGTCAATTCATCACGTAAATCTTTACGTCCTTCTAATTCTGACGGTTCTATATATTCTGGTACAGCTTCTGCTTCTTTTAAGACTTCATCAAGGAATTCAATTTCAATACCGTGTTGGTAAATGATAGAAAGAATATCTACACCTGGATCATTTTTATGTCCTAAAATCGCAGACACATGACCTTCAGGATTATCATTTCCTTCAGCATATTTAGAAATTTGAACTAACACTTTATGGCCTTCAACAGCACCTAAACTTTGACCTTTAGGGATAAAGATATCCTGCATAATACGTTTGTCATCAGGAATCACAAATCCAAAGTGACGGCCTTCTGTATAAGTTCCTACCACTTGTGTGATTGAGTGTTTTTCAATAGATTTGACTTCACCTTCGACTTTACCTTTGAAATCTCCGCGTGAGGGCTGTACTTCTACAATAACAGTATCGCCATCCATCGCACGGTTGATTTTTGTCGGTGGAATAAAGATATCTTCCATATCTTCGTCTTCAGGTCTAAGGAAGGCAAACCCTTTTTTGTTTTGGCTTAACGTTCCTTTTACTAAGTTATCTTTCATATTTTTTTGATTACCCTTTCTTTTGTAGCGGTCTGTTTTTGTTCGTTCAACTAAACCTGATTGTTCCAGTTCAACTAACACCTTTATTAAATCTCTAAATGAGTCGGCATTATCTAAACCTAAACGGTCTTGGAAATCTGAAACTGACATGGGTTCATAATCAGGTTGTTTTATAATTTCTGTGACAGATTGTTTTAAATCCATGATGCCCCCTCCTTTCTTTCTTATTTATAATTTTTTATTCGTCTTATTCAGACCAATCAAGTCCTTCTAAAAACTCATAAATATCTTCAAAGACTTGTTCTTTTTCTTTATCAATGGTAATTACATGCCCTGAATCGGCATACCATTTAATATCTTTTTCGTCAGAAGATGCTTCTTCATAAATCACATTTGCTGAATCAGCATTAATCATGGCATCTTTTTCAGCTTGAATGACTAATAATGGATCCATGACTTCGTCTACATGATCTCTGACATTTTGAATTGTTTGTTGTAATTCTTTTAATGTACCTGTAGGTTGGAAAGCTTCCATTTCTCGATCAATCGTCTCTTGATCTTTTCCTTGGTATTTCTTAAAGTTGCGTGCATACTCTAAGACACCTTCGTACATTGAGCCTTCTGTCTTAATAAACATAGGCGCACACATGGTTACAATACCCTCTACATCTCTATTTAAGCTTAATTTCAAAGCAAAATCTCCACCTAAGGATAAGCCGGCTACCGCAATTTCATCATAGCCTTTAGATTTTAAGAAATCATAGCCATCTAACGCATCTTTAAACCAAACATGCGGACTAGATTGTAAAATCTCTTCCGGCGGCGCTGCATGTCCCTCATATTGCGGCGCATAAGAAGTATAACCTTTCTTTTGTAAGAAACGGCCTAATTGGCGCACGTCTGATGAATTCCCTGTAAATCCATGTAATAATAACACTGCTCTATTACCTTCTTCAAAGAAGAACGGTTTAGGCAATTTAATCTGCATGTCGTTCAATCCCTTCATCTCTTTCTAAATATACAATACACAATTACCATTATAATGAAAAAAGCCCGACTTTAACATTGTCGGACCTTACATTTACATATTGAGATAAGTAATTGCGAGCATTAAAACGAAAAACACAATAGATAAGACAATTGTGACACGGTTTAAGAATAAATCCACGCCGCGTTGTTTCTGTTTTCCACCAAAGAGCTGTTCAGCGCCCCCGCTGATGGCTCCTGAAAGTCCATTGCTTTTGCTTTCTTGGAGTAACACAACTGTGATTAATGCGATACAGTCTATAACTAATAAAACTGTCAACAAAATGTGCATGCTTTACTCCTCCATTCATAATATACCTAGCAATTATAACACGTTAGGTGTCTATTTATCAAATTTAATTCATAACACACTGAGGATTCTATCGATTGAAAGTACTTTTTCGTTTGATAGAAATAATTAACATATACAGCGCCAAAATCAACGATCCTGCTAGTGTAATCCATAATGGTAATGTCATATAGAATGATTTCACATGGACGATACTTTGTAAGATTGGGCCTGCGTTTACTGCTGTAAAGAATGTTTGTGAAATATAAACCGCAAATAAGAACCACCATAAATAAGGGTGTTGATTCCAAATTGCGATCAGTCCACATAAATAAGCCAATAAATACATAATTCCTGTTAAGCGATAACTATTTAAGAAATTTCCGACTGCGTTTTTCGTTGCATCAATCTGATGAGAAGTCAATAAGTCTGTAATAACACTTTTATCCAACACTACAAAAATGTATGTGCCGTACATCATTGCTAAAAAGAGTGAAGCATATGCTATAAATCTACCCGATTTTTTTGCACGCATTACTTTATTGTTTTCAGTATCCATGATTTTTTCAAACTCCTTCATGCCTTTAGAATACTTCCATTGTTTTTCATTATATCAGTTCTTGAACATGAGCGGGAGTGTCTGCATTAGAAAGCAAAAAAGAAACTGCTAAGGTTGATGAGACCTTAACAGTTTCTGTAGTAAAGTTACTGAATTAAATTTTGCGTGAACTCAATATCAGTAAAGTCTATCTTATTTGTCTAAGTTGTAGAAAGAATGGATGCCGTCAAATTCAGCTGTTTCGTATAATTCGTCTTCAATACGTAATAATTGGTTGTATTTAGCGATACGGTCAGTTCTTGATAATGAACCTGTTTTGATTTGACCAGCGTTTGTAGCAACTGCGATGTCAGCAATTGTAGTATCTTCAGTTTCACCTGAACGGTGAGAGATAACTGCTGTGTAGTTAGCTTTTTGAGCCATTTGGATAGCGTCAAATGTTTCAGTTAAAGTACCGATTTGGTTAACTTTGATTAAGATTGAGTTACCAATACCTTTTTCGATACCTTCAGATAATTTTTTAGTGTTAGTAACGAATAAGTCGTCACCTACTAATTGAACTTTTTTACCTAAACGATCTGTAAGTTGTTTCCAACCATCCCAGTCGTTTTCGTCCATACCATCTTCGATAGTGATGATTGGGTATTTGTTAACTAATTCTTCTAAGTAGTCAACTTGTTCAGCTGAAGTACGTTTAGCGCCGCCTTCACCTTCGAATTTAGTGTAGTCGTATACGCCGTCTTCGTAGAATTCAGAAGCAGCACAGTCAAATCCTAAGAATACATCTTTACCTGGTTCAAGACCAGAAGTTTTGATTGCTTCTAAGATTGTGTCTACAGCATCTTCAGTACCGTGGAATTTAGGTGCGAAACCACCTTCATCACCTACTGCAGTTTCTAAGTCACGACCTTTAAGAAGTTTAGCTAAGTTGTGGAAGATTTCAGCACCCCAGCGTAATGCTTCTTTGAATGTGTCAGCTCCAACAGGTAAAATCATGAATTCTTGGAATGCGATTGGCGCATCTGAGTGAGAACCACCGTTAACGATGTTCATCATTGGAACTGGTAATTGTTTACCATTGAATCCACCTAAATATTTATAAAGTGGTTGACCTAAGAAGTCAGCTGCAGCACGTGCAACAGCAATAGAAACACCAAGGATAGCGTTAGCACCTAATTTACCTTTGTTTTCTGTTCCGTCTAATTGAATCATCATTTTATCAATTGAAACTTGATCTAATGCTGAGAATTCTCCTTCAACGATTTCAGGAGCAATAATTTCGTTTACGTTTTCAACTGCTTTAGTAACACCTTTACCACCGTAACGTTTTTTGTCACCGTCACGTAATTCTACGGCTTCGTATTCACCTGTAGATGCACCTGATGGTACTAATGCACGACCGAATGCACCGCTTTCAGTTAATACTTCTACTTCAACTGTTGGATTACCGCGAGAATCTAGGACTTCGCGAGCATAAACATCTGTAATAATTGGCATGTTGATAATCTCCTTTTCATAATTGCTTTCATATATATTATAACTTGTCTTGCTTAAAAAATGAATTAATTAAACGATATTGATTGTGAACAATTAATGTTTAATTAATGACTCACCAGTCATTTCTTCAGGTTGTTTAACATCAAGTAAATCAAGTAACGTTGGAGCTAAATCTCCTAATTTACCAGTTTCACGTAATGTCACGCCTTCTTTAGTAACGATAACTGGAACTGGGTTAGTTGTGTGTGTTGTCATTGGTTGATCATCGTCTGTTAATACTTGGTCTGAGTTACCATGGTCAGCTGTAATAATTGCATGGCCACCCATTTCTAAGATTTTGTCTACGACTTCACCAAGACATTCATCTACTGCTTCAATTGCTTTTACAGTAGGCTCTAACATACCACTGTGCCCAACCATATCTGGGTTCGCAAAGTTTAAGATGATTAAGTCTAAGTCACCTTTATCTAACTCGCCTAATAAAGCATCTTTTACTTCATACGCGCTCATTTCAGGTTTTAAGTCATACGTTGCAACTTTTGGAGAGTCGATTAAAATACGACGTTCTCCTTCAAATTCTTCATTGCGTCCACCACTCATGAAGTAAGTAACATGAGGATATTTTTCAGTTTCGGCAATTCTTAATTGTGTTAAGTTGTTTGCTTCAGCAACTTCACCGATTGTTTGTTTTAAATCTACTTTTTCAAATACAACACGACCATCAACTTGATCGTTGTATTTTGTGAAAGTCGCAAAGAATAAATCTTTAGGTTGGTTCACTTCAAAGCCTTTGAAATCTTTGTTTGTGAAGATTTCAGAAAGTTGGCCCGCTCTGTCAGGACGGAAGTTGAAGAATACTACTGAGTCTCCATCTTGAACGCCTTCATTTTGTTCTTTGATTGAGAATGGTACAACGAATTCGTCAGTTAAATCATTCGCATAGTTTGCTTCGATACCTTCTTCTGCTGTTGCATACTCAGGTGTATTAATGTCACGAATTGCATTATACGCTTTTTCTTCACGTTCCCAACGTTTGTCACGGTCCATTGCATAATAACGACCAGAAATTGATGCAAATTGACCAATACCGATTTCTTTGAATTGTTCTTCAGTTTCTTTCACATATTTTAATGCTGATTTTTGGTCTACATCACGGCCGTCTAAGAAACCATGTACATAGACTTTATCAAGCCCTTGTTGTTTAGCTAATTTTAAGATTGCAAATAGATGTGTGTAGTGACTGTGTACACCACCGTCAGATAGTAAACCAAATACATGCAATGCAGAATTGTTTGCTTTAACGTGTTCAATTGCTTCGTTTAATACTTCGTTTTCAAAGAAGTCGCCGTCTTCAATTGATTTATTAATGCGAGTTAAACTTTGGTAAACAATTCGGCCAGCACCAATGTTCATGTGACCTACTTCTGAGTTACCCATTTGACCTGCAGGAAGACCTACTTCAAGACCACTTGCTTCGATTTGAGTTGTAGGATATTTTGCATAATAACGGTCAAAGTTAGGTTTATGCGCTTGTTTAACTGCGTTTCCGTGTACATCTTCTCTATTTGCAAAACCATCAAGGATGATTAATGCTGTAGGTTGTTTCGCCATATTATTTAGCACCTTCTAATAATTTTACATAGTCTTCAACTTTTAATGAAGCTCCGCCGACTAATGCGCCGTCGATATCAGATTCAGCCATATATTCAGCAATGTTGTTAGGTTTTACGCTACCGCCATATTGAATACGTACTGCATCTGCAACTTCTTGGCTAGCAAGATCTGCAACTGTTTTACGAACAAATGCACTCATTTCGTTTGCATCTTTAGCAGTTGAAGATTTACCAGTACCGATTGCCCAGATTGGTTCATAAGCAATGACAACTTGTTTCAATTGATCGTCTGATAAGCCTTCTAATGCTTTTTTAACTTGTTCGCCGACAACTTCTTCAGCTTTTCCGCCTTCACGTTGTTCAAGTGTTTCACCTACGCAGATAATTGGTGTCATACCGTGGTTGAATACTGCATGTGCTTTTTTGTTAACATCTTCATCAGTTTCGAAGAATAATTCACGACGTTCTGAGTGACCGATGATAACGTATTTCACACCTAAGTCAGCTAACGCTACTGGAGAAGTTTCACCAGTGAAAGCACCGTTATCTTCGAAATAAGTGTTTTCTGCACCGATTGCTAATCCTTCAGCTTCACCGTTTTTAACTGCTGTAGTTAATGCATCTAATTGAATTGTTGGTGCACAGATAACAGCTTCAACTTCGTTTGTATCAGGTAATTGAGGTAAAGCTTTAACAAAGTCTTTTGCCTCTTGTACTGTTTTGTTCATTTTCCAGTTACCTGCAATAATTGGTTTTCTCATTATAAAACGCTCCTTGAAAGTTTATTAATAAGTTACAACTTATTTGTCGCTAATTGATGCAATACCAGGTAATTCTTTACCCTCTAGATATTCTAATGATGCACCGCCGCCAGTTGAAATGTGTGTGAAGTCATCTTCGAATCCAAGCATCATTGCTGCTGCAGCTGAGTCACCGCCACCGATAATTGTAGTTGCATCTTTTAATTCAGCAATAGCTTCACAAACACCGATAGTACCTTGTGCGAAGTTTTCGAATTCGAATACACCCATAGGTCCGTTCCATACTACTGTATGCGCACCTTCTAATTCTTTTTTGAATAATTCAACAGTTTTTGGTCCGATATCTAATGCTTCTTGATCTTCAGGAATTTGATCGATATCTACAACTGTGATTTGTGCATCGTTTGAGAATTCTTTAGCTACTTTACCATCAACTGGTAAAACGATTTTGTTTCCAGCACGTTCTAATAAATCTTTAGCAAAGTCTACTTTGTCAGCTTCTAATAAAGATTTACCGATTTCATAGCCTTGTGCTTTAAGGAAAGTATATGCCATACCGCCACCGATTAAGACTTTATCAGCAACATTTAATAAGTTTTCGATTACACCGATTTTATCTGAAACTTTCGCTCCACCTAAGATTGCTACAACTGGTTTATCAGGGTTGTTTACAACGCCACCGATAAATTTGATTTCTTTTTCCATCAAGTCGCCAGCTGCACTTTCTAAGTGAGATGCAATACCTACGTTTGAAGCGTGTGAACGGTGTGCTGTACCGAATGCATCGTTAACGAATACATCACCTAAAGATGCCCAGTATTTACCTAATTCTGGATCATTTTTAGATTCTTTTTTACCGTCTAAGTCTTCGAAACGTGTATTTTCAACTAAAAGTACTTCGCCTTCTTTTAATGCAGCAACTGCATCTTCTAGTTCTTTACCACGTGTTTGCGGTACGAATTTAACATCTTTGCCTAATTTTTCGCTTAAGCGAACTGCTACAGGTTTTAATGTTAATTTTTCTTTATCACTTTCTTCTTTAACTTTACCTAAGTGAGAGAATAAAACTAATTTTCCACCTTGATCAAGGATATACTCAATTGTTGGTAAAGCTTGAACGATACGGTTATCGTTTGTAATTTCTCCATCTTTTAATGGTACGTTGAAGTCTGCACGTTCTAATACGACTTTCCCTTTTAAATCTAAATCAGATACATGTTTTTTTGCCATCAAAACTTCCTCCTTTGAATAAAAGCGCGAATTTATAAAATGTCTGTAATTTGAGGTTAGCATATGGGCAGAAATAATGCAGATATAAATACAGAATCAAATGAAATTTTTCATGTTTCTGAAAATATCTACTCTAATAACCATGTACTTAATGAAAATAAGCGGAGAAGCGTATGTGCCTCCCCGCTTACTCATAAGCTGGTCATCGAATTTCAACAACACATTACCGCTTGTTAAATTCAGACCTTAATATTATTGTTTATAGATTATTTTACGTCTTTGATAAGGTATTCTAAAGTACGTACTAATTGTGCAGTGTAAGACATTTCGTTGTCATACCAAGCTGCAACTTTAACTAATTGACGACCAGATACAGTCATAACACGAGTTTGAGTTGCATCGAATAATGAACCGAATGTCATACCAACTACGTCTGAAGATACGATTTCGTCTTCGTTGTAACCGAATGATTCGTTAGAAGCTGCTTTCATAGCTTCGTTTACTTCTTCGATTGTTACGTCTTTGTCTAATACAACTGTTAATTCAGTTAATGAACCAGTTGCTACAGGAACACGTTGAGCGCCACCGTCTAATTTTCCGTCGATTTCAGGAATTACTTTACCGATTGCTTTAGCAGCACCAGTTGAGTTAGGAACGATGTTTTCAGCTGCTGCACGTGCACGACGTTTGTCGCCTTTTCTGTGTGGACCGTCTTGAGTATTTTGGTCACCAGTGTAAGCGTGGATAGTAGTCATGAAACCTTCTACTAAACCGAAGCTGTCATTTAATACTTTTGCTACTGGAGCAAGTGAGTTTGTAGTACAAGAAGCACCTGAAACGATTACGTCAGAGCTGTCTAAAGTATCTTGGTTTACGTTATAAACGATTGTTTTAACGTCACCAGTTGCTGGTGCAGAGATTAATACTTTTTTAGCACCTGCGTCAATGTGAGCTTGTGCTTTTTCGTCGCTAGTGTAGAAACCAGTACATTCTAATACGACATCAATGTCTAAATCTTTCCAAGGTAATTTGCTTGCATCTGGTTCTTCGAATGATTTAACTTCTTTACCATTCACGCGGAATCCGCCATCTACAACTTCAACTTCTTCAGTGAAACGTCCTTGCATTGTATCGTATTTTAATAAGTGTGCTAACATTTCATCATCTGTTAAGTCGTTTACTGCTACTACATCGATACCTTCAACATCTTGAATTCTTCTGAATGCTAAACGACCGATTCTACCAAAACCATTAATTGCTACTTTAACTGCCATTATTATGGCCTCCTTTAAAAGATATTGTTAAAAAGTGAAGTCACTTTTTTAAACTAAATTGATTGTGATTGAACTATATTTCTTGCTGCGCCTTCATCTGTAATTAGAATTGTGTTCTTAGGAGCAATGGATAGATACGCTCTGATCGCATCTCCTTTTGAAGCACCTCCAGCTACAGCAAAGATATATTGCTTCGATACTAAATCTTCCATTTGAAGTCCTATCGTTTTAACTTTATGAACGATATGACCTTCGCTGTCGAAATAATATCCAAATGCTTCTCCGACTGCATTGTGATGTTGAAGCTTTTCAATCACTTGTTTAGACGAATGACGTCTATTTGCCATTTTCAGCGCATCACCAATGCCGTGGACGGTTATATTTGATTGTTTAATTATTTCTAATGTATTACGAACTGAGGGCTCTTGAAGCAACAACTCATATGTTGATTCACTGACATTGTCAGGAACATATAATGTTGTATATTCTCCGCCAGTTTGCTGTGCCATACTTGCTGCAATCGTATTCGCCTGATATACCACATTTTCACCTAAGCCACCTCTTGCGGGGACATAGAATGTTTTGAATGGTAGTACATGCATTGATTCACTCACAGAGGCCATTGTGGAACCGCCTGTGATAGAAACGATAGCATCTTCGTAAAAAGTTCGTTCTAATAACTGACCTGCCTGGCTGCCCATCTCTTTTTTTACAGCACTATCCATATCGGTATCACCAGGAACAACATAAACGTTTTTAATTTGATAGCGTTCTTTTAACAGTTGTGCTAGATGATAACCGTCTGAATACATGTCAAAGTATGATTCTAAGGATTCAATCAATTCATCGCCTTCAGGAGTTAATTCCATTCCTGTCGGTTTTACCTTGATTAATTCTTGCTTTTTCAACGTATTCGTTTCTGATCTCAACACACGTTCAGTCAAATTCATATATTCACTTAAACTTCTTCTTCCGACTGGCTGGTGCATTTTGATAGTAGTGAGTATTGTAAATCTTCGATACATTTTTTCGACAAGCTCAGGAATCAATTTCTGTTGGACTTTAAGCAAGTCTTCCACTACTATTTCCTCCTCTTTTTATTTAAGGGTCAACATGCAACCATGCTTTGACGTTTTTAGTCCCAGGTGGGACAAAAAAATAACATCTCTTACAATTGTCATAATACTATCATCTGGAATAAAAAGCAAGCTTAAACACTCACTTCAACTTTATTTAAGTAATATTGTTGTGAACAACACTACCTTTACAAATATATTATACCCTTTTTCCACTTAAGAAATCATCTGAAAACCACTTTTTCTTATCATTATATTTTCAGTATTCCCTACTTTATAATGGATATGTACGAAGGAGGTAGTTGCATGACAAATAATGACCAACCTGAAGTCATTGATCCCAATGACCCTCGCTATAAAGATGATGATTACTTTAAACATAGTCCAAGTGAACACCAGCGTTCCCGCTTCGAACAGGATAGAAAAATAAAATATTATTCCTTCGGCTGCACGCCATTCGGATGCGGTTGTTTACCTGTTGTTGCGATTATCGCACTCGTTATCACTTGGCTAATCAGTTTTATCTCATAATGAAAGGACCACAGTGCTTTTGGCATTGCGGTCCTTTTTATGAATTAATCGTCTGACTTCTGTTGGCTCGATTGACTTGAACTTGATTGGTTCGAGCTTGAAGACTGACTTGATTGTGTATTTTGTTGTGGTGCTTGTCTTTGCTGAGTGCTTTGTGATTCATTTACTGACCTTGACTGCTGTTCTTGCCCTGGCCTGGGCTGACTGCTTTGTTGTTGTTTTTCTTGCTGTTGCTGTTGCTGTTTTTGTTGTTGCTGTTGTTTTTGCTGAGCAGCTTGTTGTTCTCGTTGTTGCTGTGCTTGCTCTTTAGCTTGCTCACGTTGTTTCTCTGCTTGTTCTTGAGCTTTTTGTTGTGCTTCTTTATCATCAGAACTATCTTTTTGTGGTTTTTGTTCTTTTTGTTGCGCTTTTTGTGTTGCTGCATTTTGACGGGCTTGTTCAGCTTGTTGTCTTTGTTGTTCACGTTGTGCAGCTAATTCATTTTGTCTTGCTTGCTCTGCTGCTTGTTGATCAGCAATTTCTTGTTGACGTTGTTCCTCTTCTTCTTTTTCTTTTTTGCGTTTTTCTGCCTCTCGTTTTTTCTTTTCAGCACGATCTTTTTTCTCTTGCTCTTCTTTTTTCTGTTGTTGACTGTATCGTTCGCTGCTCTTCTTGTTATTATCTACAAAAGCAAAAGTCGCAAATGCTAAACCGAATAATAAGAAAAATACGATTACAGCACTTAGTATCTTAGCGGGTTTGCTCATTTTATTGTTAGACATGTGCTCTCCTCTTTCCAATCCCTTTTCTTTTTTCTATAAGTTACTTGAGTTACTTATTTTGATATATTAACTCATACCCTTTTTTACAACATCTTCACTATTATATCTGAGCTGTATTCATTTATATATCATAACATTTTCCACTAGGGTATACATTATTTTGCTTAGGAAACATTTTATAATTTCAATATTTATTTGAATGGGTTAACAGAAGGCAATTGGTCAAAAACCAAGTAAGATGATTAATTGATATAAGATTGTTATAATATACTACATCAACAACCGTAAAAAGACATGATAAAGGACCTATACGTTGCTCGCATAGGTCCAATACTAAAGGGAGTCAAAATTTCACCTTCGCATGTATATTATGGGGTATACTATTTTTAATTAAGAGATGTTTAATTAATTTCGAAGGTACTTCTATTATAACTTAGCTATAAGTGATTTAAACAAGATTACATAGTTTAAATTGACATATTAATGACTAAACATTGAATAAATAATGAATGTTTAGAATGTCTATAATCTATTGGGTTTCGGTATCCAAAACGTTGTTTAATATTAATGAGGTGAATATAAAAATGAAAGAATTTCTTATTACAGGCGGTACAGGTTTAGTTGGCAGTCATTTAGTAGATGCAATACACAGTACAGATTCACATATTACTATTTTAACTCGTCAAGATCGTCAAAACTTAGATGATAAGATCACCTATGTTAACTGGAGTAAAGAAGGTTGGGAAGATAAAGTCCCAGATCATATTGATATTGTGATTAACTTAGCAGGTGCATCATTGAATAAAAGATGGACAGATGAATATAAACAAACTTTGATGTTAAGTCGTATTCAAGCCACACAATCACTTTATGAATTGTTTGAACATAAAGGTAAGTTCCCTGGAATTTTATTCAACGCAAGTGCAGTAGGTTATTATACACCAGATGTGCACCGTACTTACACAGAATTATCAAAATGCGATCCGCATGATTTCCTATCTGATATTACATATCAATGGGAACGTTTTGCGCGTAAATTCGAACAACATGATACGCGTGTCATTATCGGTCGTTTTGGTATGGTGCTTTCAGATGAAGGTGGTGCCTTACCAACTATGGAATTGCCTTACCGCTTCTATCTCGGTGGTAAATTAGGCACTGGTTTCCAATGGTATTCATGGATTCACATTACAGATTTAACACGTGCGATTCTTTTCTTAATCAATCAAAATGATGCTTCAGGCGTCTTCAATATGACAACACCTATTGCTGAGCGTCAAAACTTATTCGGTTATGCTTTAGCACGTGCAATGCACAAACCACATGAATTATGGGTACCAAGTGCACTGTTACGCTTAGTCTTAGGACAGAGAGCAACGATTATCTTAGATACACAAAAAGCGATTCCAAACCGCCTAGATGCTTATGGTTTCAAATTTGCATATCCTGACTTGAAATCAGCACTTGATAGTTTAGTTCATGAGTAAAAAGCTATATAATATATTTGTATTGTGAGCGCTTATTACTAAATGAAATCATAAAAAATTCGAGCGTTTATACAGATATAGCAAGTATAGTGAATGAAGGTGTATGAATGGATAAAAGCAGTCTTGTAACACGTATTTTAGTAATCATTGCTGGATTACTTTTAATATGTATCGGCAGTTTTTCAATGACGCGAGCTATCCCTTCTTTATATATTGCACTGTTTTACCTAATAGTTGGAATTATTATATTAGGGTGGACCGTCATTAACTTAATAAAACATTATAAAAGACAAAAATAAGAGTTCCGGAAAACCCCCGGAACTCTTTTCATTTCTATATTTAATAACAACTTATTTTTCAGGTTGCATAACTTCGTCGATCAAGCCGTATTCTTTAGCTTCATCTGCAGTTAAGAAGTTATCACGATCAGTGTCTTTTTCAATTTGTTCAATTGATTGACCTGTACGTTCTGATAAAATTTTGTTTAATTTAGCACGTGTTTTTAAGATGTGTGTTGCTGCGATTTCGATTTCAGTCGCTTGACCTTGTGCACCGCCTAGTGGTTGGTGAATCATTACTTCAGCGTTAGGTAATGCGAAACGTTTACCTTTAGCACCTGCTGCAAGCAAGAATGAACCCATTGAAGCAGCCATACCGATGCAGATTGTTTGTACATCTGGTTTAATGTGTTGGATAGTATCATAAATTGCGAATCCAGCTGTTACACTACCACCTGGAGAGTTGATATATAGATAAATATCTTTCTCAGCATCTTGTGCTTGTAAGAATAACAATTGTGATACGATTGAGTTTGCTACGTTATCATCAATTGCTGAACCTAACATAATAATACGGTCTTTCAATAATCTTGAGTAAATGTCATAAGCACGTTCGCCGCGATTTGTTGTTTCAATTACTGTAGGAATTAAATTCATTCTATTTCCTCCTTGTACTTTTATGAATTATCCTTATTTTAACCTAAAAGTCAAAAATGGTCAAAAATAAAACTCACACCTTTATAATATCATCATATTGACCACTCTACACGAGACAGGTACACTAATAATTGCATGTTAATATTTACCCCTCGTAGTGTAATGGATAACACGTAAGATTCCGGTTCTTGAAATAGGGGTTCGATTCCCTTCGAGGGGGTAATTCATGTTTTTTGAATCTTATCATTAAAGGGTTTTCTTTCAAAATAAGGAAAAATTAAGGAAATGTATATTGTCTTTTACTTTTCCCTACACTATATCACTTAAATATGTTAATATACATATATACCCAAAGGGTATGATTAACAGTTTCTATGTTAATTTAACCAACGCTTTTTATATTTTTGATTCAACCACCAATAAAGGTGGTTTTTTTGTTATTTCAACATAGCAAAAGGTTATAGTTTATGATTTTTTTCTTATAATCTATGATTCTTAATTCAAAAATAGCTTTCTCAGCATAAAAAAACCGCCATATAGGCGGTTAAATCACTTTAATATAAAGGATTTTACAATGAATAGAAAAAACATTTTCCCGGGACATGAATCGTCACTGTTCGCTAAGCTACTATTCCCTAAAGTCACTATACTATATTTTAACCATATATACAAGCCCCCCCATTCACACGAGAGAATAAGGGGGAGTCAATATAGGGATGCATTTACAAACAAATGCGTGTGTTTTGCAGTGTAGATTTGGTCAATATCTACACAATAAATACATTACCACTTATAGTAGAGTTTAAACATAAAAAATACATAACTATTTAACCCATTTCTTCTGAAAAGTTCCTATAATCATTTAATACTATCTAATAATTCATATGTTTCGTTATACACTTTCGAATACATATTATACTCTTCTGTAATCCATGATATATTATTTTCTTTACCAGTAATAATATCAGCCAGATTATAGTAAAACAATCTTACATGCACAACGTAGTCCTCTATAAACCTATGAAATTGATCATCTGTCATACATAAACCTTCAATGACATCAATGGTTGAGTATAATTCTGATAATTTTAAAGTATCTGATCTACTATATTCTAGTTCTTCAGGTTCCATAATTATATTATACAATTTACCTATAATATAATCGACTTTTTTCACTTTATTTTTTAAATACTTACAATAGTCTATATTTATAGTCATAATTACCTCCTCATTTTAAATTACACTAATAATTGTGAGGCGTTTCTTTCCTCAATGCAACACAGACACTCTCTCAGCACACTATTTATATGCTTTAGCATATATAGTTAACGTCCTATTCAAGCCGTTATCATTTTGCACAGATTCAATATTGAAATCTAAATCTTTCCACTTAATACGTTGCTTTGAATTTATCCCCTCTCTATATCTAATAATAAACCTCACGGGGATTTCTGATGCTGTAAGTCCAGAACCCAGATACTCATTGCCACGAATCGTTTTTATATCTGCCCACGGTTTTGCAATAGTTTTTTCTTCAAATTGATTCGGCATTGGTCCACTGCTGACTCTTTGGAAAATCTTAATTCGATTATTAAAATGATATGCCATTGTTAACCTCCTTAATCTCTCAATCAAACTTTTTTGTCCTTTTCTGACTAACCAATATCCTACATCGCTCTTAAAAAACTTTCATAGTTATCAAACAAACCCACATATGCATCTAATAAAGACGCTGTGCCATCAATACGACGTTTAGGTGATTGATTCTTAACAGGTACAATGTTACCGTTTCTATCGGTCTCTATGCCTGTATTGGTCAAACACCACTTTAATATAGGATGGTTATTATAATTCACTTTATGCTTCTTTAGATCAGCACCTAAATTCTGCATAGGCAAACTTAAGGTTCTAGCACCTTGTGGAGTACGCACCATTTTAAAGCCGTGTCCTTCCATCTCATCCACCCAATACCGTGCTGAATAGTTATCATAATAAATCCACAGTGGCGTTATTTCATAATCCTCAATCATTTCAACAAACCACTCTGTAATGTCGCTGTAATTAATCGTATTACCACGACACAGACGCAATAAGCCTTGTTCATGCCATTTGTCATAAGGTATCTTGTCATTGTCCACACGTTTCCTCAGATTGTCCTCAGGCAACCAATACATCTGATGGACATAGCGCATTTCAGTTTCTGGATCTACAAATAACAATGTGGCACAACTAAGGTCAGTGGTAATTGAAAGGTCAGCTCCGCCTATTGCATACCAATCAGCAAAATCTTTAATATCGAATGTAGCTGTATTGTTAATCTGTTCAAAGGTCAACCATGCATTATGGCTAGTTTCACGTACGTTGAAATCTTTGGTGAGTATGCCTGTAAGATTGTTTGCGTCGTTCTCTGCACGTGCTACTTTACGCTCTAAATCTTCAACACGCTTCGATATATTTAGTGAAGGATTAGCTTTTTGCCAACATTCAGGATTTTTATATTCTTTCTTTTCATCCAATTCATACATAATTGGTAAAAAGTTATCATCTTTAAAATTACCATCTACTACATTACACGCATACTCATATAAATCATCAAAGATAGTTCCCCGATGAGTACCTGCTGTGGTAATCATGATAAGTAATGGCTGTGTACGTGCAGATTGTGATTGTTTCATCACTTCATAAAGGTTTCTATCTTGTATAGAATGTAATTCATCAATCACGACCAAATGCGCATTCAAACCATCTAATGAGTTTGAGTTCTTGCCCAGTGACTGCATTTTAGAGAAGTTGTGACTGAAATATAAATCACTCTTGCGTTTTCTGATGTTACGGCTCAAATCAGGGCTTTGCTTAATCATCTCATGTGCTTGGTCAAATAAGATATTCGCTTGGTCTCGTTTAGAGGCCACAGAATAAACTTCTGCTCCGCTTTCTCCGTCTGCTATCATCATGTATAGTGCTATTGCACTAAGCATTGTTGTTTTACCATTCTTACGCGCTACATAGAAGAATGACTCAGTATAACGGCGTTTACCTGTCTCTTTATCTACAAAGCCGAATAGTGCCGAAATATAGGCTTTTTGAAACAAGTCCAATATTAATGGTTTACCTGCCAGTTCACCCTTTGAATGCCTGCAAAACGCCTCTATGAACTTGATAGGACGTTCTGCTTTAGCATGATCATAAATATATTGAGGGTGGTTGTACATATCATCAATGAGTTTTTCATATTGTTTTGTGATGCGTTTAGATGCCACAATATCCCCGCTTTTGATTTGACGGTAATATTCTTCAATATAATTAAGCATTGTTTACAAAATCCATAAACTCATTGGATTCTTCTACGTTATCAGGTAATAACGTCAGCAGCTGCTTATATGTGGCGTTGTATTTAGTCACAGTTGTATTGTACGCCTTCATTGCGGGGTTTTCTTTAAGGTATGACTGTTCACCTTGTGTAAAGATATATGTTGCGCCATGTTCACGTACAGTATGCTTTAATTCTTCCATTGTAGCTTTCATAAAAGTTAACTCTTCTAACAAATCATAAGCGATATGTTTATTATTAACATTATTTTCATCTATATACTTTTTAAGTTTTTCTAAATTAATTGATTTCATTTTTAAATACTCCTAACTTTATTTTTAGACACCCCTAAATTTTGAAAATCCAAGTAGAGGAAAAGAAAACTTCTGCGCCGTTCTTGGTTAGTGTCTTTTTACACCAAGGTTAGGGGGGGCGTCCTATTAATATTCTAATTTATTTTTATAATATTTCCTTTTTCATCAAATTGCAATCCATCACCAATGGCTGTATTGCTGAAATGTTCTTGATTATGACAATTAATACATAATGCCTCTAAATTATCATGATTCAGTGATATATGCGGATTCTGATAGTTTTCTTGGTTCAAATATACTTTGTGATGACAGATAGAAGCTAAACCACCACAACGCTCACATATATAATGTTGTTTAATCATGTAGCTTTCTCTGCACTTTATCCATTGTCTGCTTTTATAAAATGAAACAGGAATACTCCTACTCATTATATTCACGTCCTAATGCAGTCAAGGATACTAACAAACTATCAATCGTACGCTTCAATCGTTCACTATCTTGTGTCTGTGGATCAAACCATAGTTGTAATATGAACTTAGCTGTTGTCTGTGCTAACGGTTGTACTGGTTCATCTAACCAATCACGCCCAGTTGTCAGGTACAAGTAGTTAGGTATCGCCTCGACTAATGGAATGATAATCTCATCGTTAAAGTCTCCATCCACTCTTAAAGTATTGCGCGCATCTTCAATAGATATAATCATTGTGATCACTCCTTTATGAATAAAGGACACCAGCTAATCACTGATGCCCCACTTATCTATTATGATGATACTGATGCAGTTTCACCTGTTAACTTCACAAATGCTTCATCAACTAATACACGTGTATCTGCAACTGCCATAGCACGATAATCAATCAGACCAGAACGGAATGATGACTCACGTGAGCTTTCAAGCATAATACCTTGTGGCAAGTTATAACCGATATAATTAAAGTCACCTAATAGAATTGTACCGTCTTCGATATTGTCATCAATGATAACGGGTTTACCAAAGATATATCCGACATTCTCACGTTGTGCATCTTGGATAAAGATAGGTCTTTGGTTAGCATCCATCACACCGTATACTTGGTTATACAATGTTGCATTACTCATTGCGAACTTAGCATTTTGTGCATAACCACGTGCAAGCATTCCTAGCGCTTGTGTGAAGTCTGTGTACTTGCCTGTTAGTGTTAAGCTGTTTGACTTATCCCATGTGATACCTGTTAAGATACCTTGACCTTGGTTTTTACCTGTACCATTGATAAGTGCATATTCAATTGCTTCAACAACACAGTTAGTCAATTCTTCAACAAGATATGATTCGAAAGCTGAGATTGACATTGTTTTTGCTTTAACTGAAATGCTGAAGATTTTAATAATCTCATTCGCTTCAAATGACACGGCTGTTGTAACTGCTTTGTCTGCTTCAACATATGCGCCTTCTGTATGCCATTCTGCACGTTCTTGTGGTGTACTAATTGGGATACGGATTTTAGTAGGCATATTGAATGAACGTACATTAGCTAGTAATCCACCTTGTGTTCTAGCACGACGAATGACTTCATTCAATGTTTGTTCAGGAATCACCGCACTCGCATTTGATGAAGATGTAAACTCATCTGCGCGATGTTCAGTTTTTTGTAAATCCATTGCATGATTGAATGTACGTTGTTCCACGTTAGATAATTCTTGTCCTAACATTGTTTTGAAAAATGCTGATCTATATTCATCTGAACCAAAGATATTTTCTTTTGGTACATCTTGAGTTTTAAATTGTTGTCCTGTAATTGGATTATATGAACGTTGTTCCACTTGTTCCTGCTCCTTTTCTTTGATATTTTCTTTCGCTTGGTTTAATCCTTCAATCTCGATATTTAACTTAGTCACATCTGCTTCAGGGTCATTTTCGATTGTGCCTCTGATTTCCCCAGCGCGTGTTTCAATATCTTCAAGCGATGCATTGCGATAATGGTTAAATGCTTCTTGTACTGTATTGAACATATTATTTTAACTCCTTCATAAATAATTTATTTAAATTGATTTTTGCTTTATTAATTTGCTGTTGTCTCGTTTCTGCTTCCTGCATTTGACTTCTGGCTTCAACAGATGTTTCTGAATAAGCAGGGAAATTTACCACAGAAAACTCTAATACTTTATCTATCTTTGTAATTGTACGTGTGCGTGTTTCTACATCGTATCGACTGCCGTCTGATACTGTGAAACCAAATGATACGCCTGACATATCTCCACGTTTGATAGCTTCATAGACTGAACGGGCTTCTTCGGTATTTGCCAATACTGCCCTGAAATGCATGCCTGCATCATCTCGCCATATTTTCATCGTCTTAGGAGATTTGGCTAATGGTAAACGGTTATGATCATGTGACACTAATAAACGTGTGTCATTGAATTTTAAACCGTCCAGCGCATTACGTTTGATGACTTCAGTATATGAGCCTGTCGGTGTATTAATCAGTGCAGGTTTATCAAAGACGATTGCTGTACCTTCAAGCACCATTTCATCGTTTCGAGTTTCTGCTTGTATTTCTGCACTTCTAATCTCTTTCATCAGGTGTCGCCTCCTTATCTCCGATTTGATATTGTTTCGCTAATTGTTTTTCTATATAGTTCAGGGATTGAATACGTTCGTCCCCGTCCTCTACACGTGGTAGGTTAAGCAAGTCTAAAGCCTGATTAATCGTGAGTACGCCTAACGGTAACAACTCCTTAATCACAGTAGCTTTTGATTTGGTGCTTGCATACTGTAGACGTGACGCTTCAAAAATAATACGGTTGCTGAATGCCTGTTCACGTTCGGTAAATATCTTATCTGTCAATTCTGAGGATAACTGTATAGCGAATGGTTCAATGATAGATTCATAAAAGGATTGCCATTGGTCTTCACTATAGTTACCAGTCACCATAGCTTCATTAATGCCTAGATAATCATATATCTTTTGTTTGACGGCTTGAATTTGCGGTGTTTCAATATCTGCCTCATTTAAACTCAATGGGACATAATCTAAAGTTGCATCTAATGGAATCACACCACCGTTATTATCCATCGTCATATAATTATTCATGAACTCATCTTTGGCTTCTTTCAGCTTTTTAGGTGCTAATGTCTGATTGTATTTCAACAAGCCTCTGATTTGTGCTGAGTTTTTAATGGTATTACTCAGCCCTTCTTGTTGTGTATATGCAAGATCTAACGTGTTCATGATTGCTTCATTCGTATCACCTAATAACTCATTTGAATTAAAGTGACGACGCAGCACCGCAATTTCTGAATGATGAAAATGTACAATATCACCACTGTTAAATAGGAATTTCAAATACATTTCACCTGAACCATCAACCACATACTCAACACTTGAAGCTGATAAAGGATATAATCCGCTGAGATTACCGTTTGCGTCCTTTTGGATTAAGATAAAAGCGTTATTATACAAATAGTAATGAGTAGCTACTTTATATAAAAAGTCATATCCGCTCATATAAGGATTCGGACGATTGCTTAATATTCGATTGATTTTTGAATAGTTATCATCACGCATACCATTTGCGACATGCTTGCCGGATAACTTGGCAATGTGTCGGGCGATGGTATCAACTGCACTGCGATATATTTCATTGCTCCATGCGTCCCCGTTGAAACTGCCTAATGCGCGAAAGTTGCCGGTCAACATTTCATATTGTTTTGTTGCTTGTTGTTCTAATTGTTTGATTCCAAGTATCTTGTCTAACCACTTCGGCACTTTTTCACCTGCTTTCTACTTATATCGTCCACGTTATATTTTAGTACCTGGTTCTAATTATTTACTTAAATTATACCACAAAAGGCTTAATGACGCCAATTGTGGTAGGTTTTAAGTGTTATAAGGCTGTAAAAGCAACCGGTAACCAATGTTCTGTTTTGATGTTCTTTGATTTAACAATTGGTAACTCTAAACATTTACCATCGATCATATAATATATTGGTGGACATATTGTCATTTCTATATTACCCTCTCTTTTTAAATCAGAAATTATCTTAAACGCTTCATCATTCCAACCAATCCAAAATACAACATTAGTATTTTCTCCACTTAAATATGCTATATCTCCTTTGTAATCAAAGTTGTTTTCTTCAAATATCCTTTCTATTTCTACAAATGATGTTTCTTTATGAGTCTTGATATATTCCAAGATTTTATTTTTTAATCTATTTTTGTTCATTTTCAACCTCCATTGTCTTGTTAAATGTCTCACTGTCTTATGCCATGTTACAACTATGAGACACCTTTAAACCTTACTGCCACAAAGGATAGAGCTATACTGTCTTACTGTCTTATGATTTCCTACGAACACTTTGAGAATATATAGCAATTTTTCTAAAGTTTAGAGGAAAGTTTATAAGACACCGAGACAGTTATAGCGTGGCACTTACTCCCATAAAGTATTGAAGGTGTCTTGTAACTGTCTTATATCTGTCTTACTGTCTTGCTCTTATGACTTTATATTGATTAATTCAGAATAGTACGAAGACATATCAACATCGAATCCATATTGTTTACCTATCCCTTCGCCGTATCGAGATTGTTTTTTACTTATCCCACAATAGCGTGTATTTCTAAGTGCTTCATCAATCTTACGTAAATGATGAGGTTGAGGCTGGTCATCTCTGCCCATCATCACTTTCCAAACTTCTTTACTGCAAACCTTATCACGCCATACATATTGACCCGGCTTTGAACCATCTAATGAGAACAAAGTACCGTCGTTATAAAAAGAGAATCTGTGATTATCTGAATTTGTACCATTTACACCATTGAATAAAATTTGTTTATCATGTAAACTTAACGACCAATAATCAGATGGTAGAGGTTGCTCTAGGAAGTCCTCTATTTCACCGATAAGCGTATCTTTCTCTGAATGTTCTGCTTGCATTTCTAAAGCAGTTTCTGAGGCTTCTTTGTCTAAAAGCAATGCTTTATCGATAGGATTTTCATCAAAATATACTTTAGCTTCTGCATACATTTGTTGAACAACCTCAGGTGTTAGATCATCAAAAGGGCTTTTAGTCGATTTATCCTTATCAGTAGTAACCGGTAAGAAACGTCTATTACCTGTCTTATCTTTTAAAAACTCATAATTGTTCGTTGTACCTACAAAAACACTTTGACGTGGGTGTCTCTCAGTACGTTTGCCATAAGAAGCTCTGTAAATATCAACAACCGCACTGATAAAACTCTTAATATCTTCAATAGTAGATTTTTGAAAGGCTGATAGTTCTTCAATTTCACAAATCCATGAACCTTGTAGCTTTTTGTAGGCTTCATCACCTTTGAATGTATTAATACTTTGGTTATACCATTGACCACCCATACGGCTCGCCAGTGTTGATTTACCCCCGCCTTGTTTACCGTATAAAATAACCATTGTGTCATATTTAATACCGGGCTTGTATATTCTGGCAATTGCTCCCATCACCCATTTTTTAGCTACTTCACGGTTATAATGTGTATCTTCTGCACCTAAATAATCAATGAAGAGCGTTTCTATTCTTTTTACGCCGTCCCATTGTTTACTTTCAATAAGTGACTTGATAGGGTGGAATTTGTTTTGATAGGCTTCTTTTTCTATAACACTATCCATAACATCACGGCTGAACTGCACATGATAAACTCTGTCTATATGAGAAATAACATGCGTTGTATCAATGTCAGCCCAATAGTAATTTGTATCGTCTTTTGAACGCCAGTAAGGAAGGCGTTTAAGTTTAGTAACGTTTTCAAATACATCATATTGAACTAAATTATTTAAACTTTCATCGTTGCCTAAAATAATCTCTGCGTTAGTTGTTGTCTTTTTTAATGCATTAGTTGTTGCTGTTCGTCTTAATTTACTGCGCCAATCGTCGTTATTGGTCATATAGCTAGTTTTTTCGATTAACTCGAAAACATCTTCTTTAGTTACTTCACTCAATCAGAAACCCCCTTCTTATTTTTATTATCTCTTTTTAAAATACTTTCGAATGTTTTATTTACTTCTTTTTGTTCAATCGGCGGTGTACAAGTCATTGCCCACGCACTTACCAGACCATAGACCAAATATTGATCTACATATCTACGCAACAGATAACCTATTAATGAAGCTAAGGTTTGATTCCGTTCACCTTCACTAACTCCGAATGCAATATCACGCCAATATGCGCTATCACGTCTCTTATATCTAACTATAATATCCTGAGATTCGCTCTGAGTTGCATTGAGAGGGAACTTAGCAAGGCAATTATTTAATTGGTCACGTGTGATAAAAGGCGCATCATTGTTATACCAATGATATGGCGCGTCTTTATTACTTATAACGGGTAATGCGGATAATTGAATTGGTTTAAAGCATGATTCATCAATCGTTTCTCCAATATATCTTGATAATGCTCCAGCATACTTTGTATATTCGTCAGGCTCTAAAATATCGTCTACAGGAATCAGTAAACGAAACCTAGGACGTAAGTTTTTATCTTTCTCATCATGTATGTCACGATGTCTGAATGTGCTGTATATAAAATATGCAAAATGTTTCATCTTATCTTTAATGTTATTTAGAAATCGGTTCATATCGTCGATGTCGTCATAGTCCAAAGAAAAAACTTGTCGATACATTACATTTTTATCTTTTCTACGATGTTGCAAAATCTCACCCGTTTCCTCATCTACACCCTCGTCAACATCTCCATAAATCGCTAAACCATTAGCATATTTATTAGGGCTGATAACTGGACGAGTCAAAAACTCGCACCAGTCAGACCACATAATATTTTTTACGTTTTCTGTTCCTTTTGATGTCAAACTTTGATATAATATTACATAAAGTTCATCATCATAATTTAGATTAAACATAGAGAGGTTTCTCCTTTCTTTTGTGATTCATTTTTACGCGTTATCTGATTCGGTCGTCAAACTTTCGTCAGATAGCGCTTTTTCTATTTCATGGAACTTTCTAATAATTTTGTCGAAGTCAGATAAATAGTAATACAGTAGATCTAACATCTGTTCATGATGAATATTTGCCTCTTTATAACCATGTGCATAAAGTAATAATTGTTCTTTTGTTTTAGGCATATCTTCATATTTGAAAATATCTTCACCGAACCACGCGTTTTTTTGGGCTAAGTTCTCAAATTTATTTTTGATAATTTCAATTTCATAAAATAAGTTTCTAATATCCAAATTCATTATTCATTGTCTCCTTTGTCATTTAGTAGTACATCGAGTTCGTCCAAGTGTATTTTTGTGTTTTTCTCTTCAATTTCCAGCTCGTCCCTAATCATCATTTGAAATTTTTCGAATGCTTCCGCATCGTTGTCATCTGATAATTGTGTCACCATATATAATGCTAATGCGTCTAACATTTCCTGATGTGCAATAGCACGACCTAGCGCATACTTGCTTTCACCATATTTAAGCGTTATTTGTTTCATATTCTTTATATTTTCTGAAATATCCACTTTAATTTTCCTCCACAATTTCAAAATTATTTTCAATCTGCTGTACCGCCCACTGAATAATTGATTCTAAATGTTTCTCACGGCTCACAGTTTCATACCATTCATTCACGTCATCTTTAATCTTATGTTTGTACTCAGTTGCTACATCGTCACTTACTGCAATCAATGTATTATAAATGTCATCAAGCACTTGTATTTGTTGTTCGTTCATTCCTAATTACCTACTTTTTTCTTATTTTTAAGTTCTAAAATTCTGTTGATTTCCAACTCCATGCACGCAATATAAATATTTTCGCTGACTTCTGGAAAATGCTCTTTAAAAACGTCTGGTGCGATGTTGAGTAGTAAATTGTGGTCAGTATCCTTGATGTTGTACCAGTTAAGCACCGACTTCGTAATAATTACTTGTTTTTTCATGTTACTTACCTGCTTTCTAAAATATTCGATTGTGATTTTCTTCGATGTATTGCTTCATATACTTAGCGACAAAAGACCAATGGTCATTTTTATGTGCTGGTGCATGCGTGAATTCTGCAATTTTCGATTGGTGCTTTGGGTTCAGCAACAACTTCTTCAATAATGTATTTCTGCTTTTATTCGTATGCGCCATTAGATCGTACATCGTCCACAGTGTCTTATGTTCAAGTAGTGTTGTTGTGTAGTCTTTTTCTTGTAGCATTGGTTACACCTCCTCTTTTTCTTTCAGCATATTCATTAGCGCTTGTTTTGGTACTAAAATCTTACGTCCTAAACGAATACTTGGTATTTCGTTTTCTCTAATTAATTTGTAAGTGTGATGTTCGTTGAGACGTAATAATTCAGACACTTCTTTGACCGTTAAATACATTTCTTACACCTCCTCTTTGTATCCTAGTTATTTATATTAGTTTAACTAGGATACATTTAAATGATATCATCTTACTTGGTTCTTGTAAATAGTTTTGTTCTCTAGTTATAATATTTAGTATAGTTAATCAAAATGGAGGGAATAAATTGAGTTCATTTAGTTTAGGTAGTCTTTTAAAAGAGTTGCGAGAAGAAAAAAATGTTACAGTAAGAGAACTAGCAAAGTTAATAAATTTTTCATACACTTATATATCATCTGTAGAAAATGACAATAAAAGTAATCCTTCACAAAAATTTTTAGAATCATATATTTATGGTTTGGCTAAAAACAGTGAAGAAATACATGATATGAAAAATAAAGTTAATAATTTAACTAATGGAAAATACTTTAAAGAAGATGATTCATTAATTGATGCTTTTTTATCAGCCAATGCACCTAATGTTATGAATATAAGAGAAAAAAACATCACTACCGAAAAAAAGTTTACTTTTCCTGTTAACGACATAGGTTTTCATCTTAATGATAAATATAACGCTAAATACTTTAGAAAGTTAAAGTTAACTGATGATGATAGAGAATATATTTATAAATTTATAAATGATTATTTTATTAGAAAAGTACAATTACAGAAAAGAGAAGTGGAACATCAAAAAGAAATTTCTTCAATAGATGAAAAAGTAGCTGATAAACATATAGAGGATTACAATAAACTAATTGATAAGCTCAATGATTCAAACGAACTTAAATATTAAGCAAGGTGATTAAATGGCTTCATTCGAAAAACAAAAGAATGGCAAAACATGGCGCTATATCATTTCATATAAAGATGATGATGGTAAATATAAAAAGTATCAGAAAGGCGGATTCCGTACGAAACAAGAAGCAAAGGTACATGCTACTGATATGGAATATAACTTAAAGCGCGGATACAATATCAATAATGATGTGATCTTTGCAGACTATTTTAAACAATGGTATGAAGTAACAAAGAAACCGCATGTGTCCGCTAAAACATTAACGCGCTATGAAGCGATGCATACACATATAAGGAAATTTTTCAAAAATACTTTATTAAAAAATATTACACCTACAGATTACCAGCAGTTCATAAATCATTATGGCAGCAATCACAATATAGATGGCGTGAGAAAGTTAAATAGCTCTATTCGTAATTGTTTCCACCAAGCGATCCACGAAGGTTTGGTATTGCGTAATCCCACATTCAAAGCACAATTAAGCGGGTCTAATCCAAGTAAAAGTGAAGAGTTAAAATATATAAGCTATACTGAATACAAAAAGTTGAAACATCATCTTGAACAAAAAGACACTGTTTCATCATTGGTTTTGCTTATGCAGGTTGTAACAGGTGCTAGATTTTCTGAAGTAGTTAATATGAAACGCGAAGATTTTTATGTAGGAAATAATAAGGTGCATTTACCGGGTACAAAAACAACGACATCAGATCGTACTGTTAGCATTGATACGAAAACTTTAAACAAGGTTAGAAAATTTATTAAAGAAAGTCCATCAGACATTAACGGTTATGTATTTACAGTAAATGGTTCTATTATTACCAATGCTTCTGTAAATAAAGCTTTAAATAGTGCATGCAAGAAATTAGGTATCAAAAGTATTACCACACATGCATTACGACATACGCACGCTTCTGTGTTAATCCATAATGGATACAGTATTCAATATATATCGAAACGACTAGGACATTCTTCAACATTGGTCACACAATCGGTATACCTGCACTTATTAGAAGAGACATACCAGCGTGAAGAAGAAAATTTGATAGAATTTATGGATGATTTATAATAGGGAAAAATTAGGGAAAATGATTTGCTATTCGATATAAACGAATGATAATGATATAACTAAAAACCTTGTTGTAAAGGCATTTCGATAATGAGAGAAACCGAATAACATCCCATATTCTCCCTTCGAGGGGGTTATGTAGTTAATATTAATTAACTTGAAACCTTTGAAACGTTGATGTATCAGCGTTTCTTTTATTTTGCTATTTAAGTCATCGGGCAGTTGTTAAAAAATCAAAATAACTTTTAATAAAAAACACCGCTAATAGCGGCGTAAGTTAAAATATTCAAATAATTATTTTTATGTATATAATTTGAAACAATTAACAAATAGTATTACTTAAGTTGTTCAATAGCTTTTAGTAAATTAGGTGCTGACTTAGCTGTAAATTTATATTCAGTTATAAAACTTTTAGTAGCCATATAACTCACTTCTTTCATAATAAAGTTTAATCAAATCCATGAAATACAAAAGCCTGTTCTTATGATTAGTTTTTTAGATTCAACATTAACTTTTCAACAATATCATTGGTTGCTTGTACAAGCACATTTATTTTGCAAGAACTACAGCAAGAACTACATCATTTTTGAAATTAAATTCAACTTCCTAATATGAACCTCAAAAGAAATGAAGTATCTTAAAAGCAGAGTAGTAATCCATTACACTAATAATAAACTAGGCTCACTTCTTCAATATATAGGTTTTACACTCCAACTCCAATTTATTAATCATGCAATAAATTATCAATTCTACAATTTTTTAGTTACTCTTTTCCCTTTAACACGATAATTCCAATTAATTTCTTTCATTTCATCTAAAATATCTGAATATATGCTTTTTTAATATTTAGAAATGTGTTAAAGTTTATTTGTTTGAAAGAAATTCATCTACATAAATTGTCAGAAATTTTTGTAAATAGAGAGAAGTTTTCAACACCAGGAGGTTATTATGAAAAAAGTAATTCTAATATCAGGTTTAATGCTCTTCTCGTTATTCTTCGGAGCAGGCAACTTGATCTTTCCACCTATGCTCGGATATACCGCGCAAAGCAATATGTGGACAGGTATGACAGGTTTTGCGATTACAGGTATTTTATTACCTTACATCACAGTTATTGTCATTGCCTATTATGATGGTGGCGTGGAGTTTATCGGGGACCGCGTCCATCCTAAATTCGGGTTTATTTTTGCAGTTTGTATTTATTTATCTATCGGGGCACTATACGGGATTCCACGTGCTGCGAACGTGGCTTATGAAATCGGCGCAAAATCAATTCTGCCTATTCACAACACATGGACATTGGTAGGTTTCTCCCTTGTATTCTTTATTGTTGTAGGGTTAATCGCTTTATACCCAACAAAAATTGTCGATAACTTAGGGAAAATCTTAACACCTGCCCTATTATTGATTATTGGTGCTTTATGTATCGCAGCGATTATTAATCCTGAAGGAAAAGTCGGACAACCACATGATAAATATGCGGAAACACCTTTCATTTCAGGAATCTTAGAAGGTTACTACACAATGGACTTAGTAGCAGCTTTAGCCTTCTCAGTCGTTATCGTACAAAGCTTTAAACTCGCAGGTATTTCAGACAGCAAAAAGATAGTGAGAAACGTTATCTTATCAGGTCTGATTTCAGCGTTATTATTAACAGTGATTTACTTCTCATTAGCATACTTAGGTATCACGACAAGCAAACCAGGCTTTGATAATGGCGCAAGCATTCTAACATATAACTCAGTACGATTATTCGGATCATTCGGAAATATCTTATTCGGTATGATAGTGATTTTAGCTTGTTTAACAACTTGTATCGGCTTGGTGAACGCAAGTTCTGCATTCGGATTGAAGAAGTTCCCACAAATTTCATACAAGACTTATGTACTTTCATTCTCAGTAGTCGGATTCTTGATTTCAATCTTAGGGCTCAACATGATTTTACAAATCGCAGTTCCATTACTGACATTTATTTATCCGATTTCTATTGTGTTGGTACTGATTTCATTTGTCGCAATTGCGATTCCGACAAAATTAAAAATCGCTTATATTTTACCGACGATTTCAACATTAATTATTTCAGTACTTGAAATCTTCAACACATTTAAACTGATCAAACCACTAAATGCAGTCTATCAATTCTTGCCATTATCTGATTTAGGATTGGCTTGGTTACTACCATTTATTATCTTAACTGCAATTGGTATTGCGATAGACTTTATGCGCAATAAGAAACATACACAACAACCCGCAACATCTTAATATTGATTGAAATGCCTTTCTCATTTTACGAGAAAGGTATTTTTATTTGACCAAAGCTTATTGTCACAATATTTCAATAATATTTCTATCTATTTCATTATAATTTGTTTGTGTTAAAATGAATCATGCATTTTTAATTTGAAACAAGCATTGTTTCAATCTTCACACTTCCACAACATATATGCGATACACTTATATTAAGGTTCATCAATATAATCTTTATTAAACAATTCATCATAGAAAGGGAGGATATATTTGAAACAACCGTCGCTCAATTATAATTTAATTACGACTGTATTCTTTATTTCAGGTATTGCGGTTATGTGCAGTCTTTACTCTGCCATTCCTTTAATGCCGATTATGGGGAAAGAATTACATTTAAGCGAAGGTGCCACAACATTAATCGGTGTGGTATTCTCAGTTTCTTATTCAGTCAGCTGTATGTTTTATGGAATCATTGCCGACAAGTTTGGTAAGAAGAAGGTCATATTAATCGGCTTGGCTATGCTCACACTTACAACTTTTGCGATCGGCTTTATTCATAACTTTGCGCTATTACTGATTGTACGTGTTTTACAAGGGATAGCTACCGCAAGCTTCTCACCTGTGTCATTAACATATGTGACAGAAGTGTTCCCTATTCATAAACGTGTTACCGCAATCAGTTTTATTAGTACCAGCTTCATGTTATCTGGTGTTATCGGTCAAAACTTAAGTGATATTATCGCCGCACATATGAGTTGGCGTATCGTTTACTTCGTATTGACTGTTGTTTACTTATTGCTGATTGTTTGGATTTACCGAGCTATTCCGAAAAGTCCTTATCATATGCCTGATACAAAATTCTCAGTGTTCTTTAAAAACATGAGACATATTTTTGATAATAAAGGCATTGTATTATGTTTCTTTGTTTCATTAACTATCTTAACGTCATTTGTTTCTATGTATGCTCTGCTAAATGAATATTTGACATCTGACCCAATCAACGCTGATTTAACGACAATATCATCAGTGAAGCTATTTGGTTTAATTGGTATGTTATTAGCGTTATCTGCAGGTCGCATAAGTGATTTCATCGGTGTAAAACGTATTATTCTAATCTCATTAATCACTGCAGGTATCTCATTGATACTGATGGGCGTGACACACAATCTCATTATCATCACATTGTTCAGTGTTATCTTTATCGCAGGTATCTCTTTTGTGATTCCTTCTGTGATATCACAAATCGGTCTACTGACTACTAAAGATAAAGGCTTCTTCTTATCTATCAATACCTTTATGTTATTTATCGGTACAGCGATTGCACCTGTATTGTCTATGCAGTTGTTAAACAATATGCAGTCATTTAAAATGATGTTCATTGTATTATCAATCGTGAATTTCATCGGCTTTATTATAGCTTTAGGAATTCCGAAAAAATCAGTCGTAGATCAATAACGATAAAAAAGCAGTCACTCATTTCAATTTTCAAATGAGTGACTGCTTTTCTTTATCACATTTCAATATGTTCACCGCTTCTAATCTTATCTGCTAACTCATTCAACTTACGTAAACGATGATTAACACCTGATTTCGAAATTGTGCCTGTAGAAACCATTTCTCCTAATTCTTTTAGAGAGACATCTTGATTTTCCACACGCAATTTCGCAATTTCTCTTAAACGGTCTGGTAAGTTTTCAATGCCGATTTCTTGATCAATCAACTGAATACTTTCAACTTGCTTCATCGCTGCACTAACTGTTTTGTTTAAATTAGCTGTTTCACAGTTTACTAAGCGATTTACTGAATTACGCATATCTCTGACAATACGCACATCTTCAAATTTCAACATCGCTTGATAACCTCCGATTAAACTCAAGAAATCAGAGATTTTCTCCGCTTCTTTCAAATAAACGATATTTCCTTTTTTACGTTCTAAATGTTTCGCATTCAATTCATATTCATTCATTAAAGCAGTTAAGCCTTCTGAATGGCTTTCGTATAAAGAAAATATCTCTAAATGATAAGAAGATGTTTCTGGATTATTCACAGAACCGCCAGCTAAGAATGCACCGCGTAAATAACTTCGTCTCATTTCATCGTCACGAATCAAATCTAAATCAATAGCGTGTGTAAACACACCGTCTTTTAAGATACCAAGTTCATGTAAGATTTCACGAGACTTCATTTTCGTTCTGCAGATATAAATGTTGTTCTTCTTCAGCTTCATTTTCTTTCGAACAAGAATTTCAACTTCAATATTGAATACTTTCTTAATCAGAGAGTATATACGTCTGGCTGTTGTCGCATTTTCAGTTTGTACATTGATGACAAATTGCTGATTCGACAAACTGAGTGCACCATTCATCCGTATCAATGCGCTAAGTTCCGCTCGCGCATTTTTATCATCGACATCGATTCTTGTCAATTCATTTTTCATGTCTGATGCAAAGCTCATGCCGCGCCATTCCCTTCTTTAAAATTTTCTATTTTTCGGATTAAATTGGATTGTGCTTGTTAAATCAAGTGCCAATTCATAAATCATGCGTGCTAAGCGTGTTGTATTATGGCGCACACGATTTTTCGAAGAAACATGGACTAAATCTTGTGCAGTAATCGGTTCAATACCTGCCGCTTCAATCGATTCTTTATGATAAGTCACAGGTTCTGCCTGTTCTTTATGGTAATTTTCTAAAATGTCTTTACTGTACTGATGATTCTCACAACAAATCACATAATCAATAAAATTTGTTTTCATGTGATTATGCATTGCTTGAATATGATCCATCACATCAAAATGATCTGTTTCGCCATGTTGCGTCATCACGTTTGAAACATAAACTTTAGGTGCCGCACTATCCACAATCGCTTCACCGATACCTGGCACACATAAATTGGAAATTACGCTCGTATACAATGAACCAGGGCCTAATACGATTAAGTCCGCATCTTCTAATGCCTCTACCGCTTCTTCCATCGGCTGCACATCTGCAGGCTCTATAAAGACACGCTTAATTGTTTTTTGACGCTTCGGTATATTAGACTCACCATACACGATTTCTCCATCTTCCATCTCCGCATTTAAACGAATACTAGAATTCGTTGAAGGAATCACGCGTCCTTTGATATTTAAAATTTTACTTAATTCTTTAACCGCATGACCAAAGTCATCCATAATATTTGTCAGTGCCGCAATCAATAGGTTTCCTACTGAATGACCTTCCACTTGATTCTCTTTGAAGCGGTACTGAAACAGCTCCTTTAAAGTCGGTTCTGTATCACTTAAGGCCGCAATAACGTTACGGATGTCCCCAGGAGCGGGAATGTCCATTTCACTTCTGATCTTACCTGTACTTCCCCCATCGTCTGCTACCGTCACAATTGCGGTAATATCGATAGGATAATCTTTTAAACCACGAGCCAATACAGATAAACCTGTACCGCCCCCGATTAATACGATTTTAAGCTTTTTCATTTCTCTCGCCACTTTCGATATGTGCATCTCTATGATGAACGTAAACATTATAGTCGTAACTATCATTCAAGTCTTCGGCTAATCGTTTCGCTAAGGCAACAGAACGATGCTGTCCGCCTGTACATCCAATCGCAATCACTAATTGTGTCTTGCCTTCTTTTTTATAGCCCGGAATCATAAATTTCAATAAGTCTAATAACTTATCATAAAAGATGGCTGTTTCTTGCCATTTCATGACATATTGATATACAGCGTCATCATTACCGGTTAAAGGACGTAACTCTTTTACATAAAACGGATTCGGTAAGAATCTCACATCAAAGACTAAATCTGCATCTTGTTGGATGCCATGTTTGAAGCCAAAGCTCGTTACACTAATACTAAATGTTTCGATATCATCTCTATTAAACAATTTGTTTATTTTTGCACGTAATTCTTTTGGATTTAAGTCTGTTGTATCTATGACAAAGTTCGCAAAACTACGGATTTCAGATAAAGATTGACGTTCTTCTCTAATAGAATTAATCAATGAATTTTGACCGTTATCACTTAATGGGTGTGCACGGCGTGTTTCTTTATATCTTGAAATTAATTTTGCTTCACTTGCCTCGACAAACATCACGTCTACTATAATGCGATTCTTGCTGCGTAAAAAATCTACTTCTTTTACTAAGGATTTGAAAAATTCGCGACCGCGTAAATCAATCGCAATTGCTACTTTTTGTAAAGATGGTGTGCCTTGCTCCATCAACTCCACAAATTTCGGCAGTAAAATCGGTGGTAAATTGTCTACACAAAAGTACCCTAAATCTTCTAAACTCTGTAAAACTACAGACTTCCCAGCCCCCGACATACCAGTAACCACTAATAATTCACTCTTATTTACGACTTCATTTTCTTCATGTTGCATAACGACACCATCCTGTAATTAATTCGCTCATAATATCCTTATCTTTATCATAGTATCATATTACATTCTAACTTGAACATGATTACTATGGAATATGTAAAAAGGTTTGAATAGATGCATGGTTTAAACCGCTTCATGCACTACTCAAACCTTCTTCGTTTTTTATTATGCTTCTTCTGCTTCTAGTTTATCTTTCAATTCTTCGATATAGCCTTGCGCATTTTGAGCTGCGATACTACCGTCTCCAGTAGCTGTAACGATTTGTCGTAAACCTTTTTCACGCACATCGCCTGCTGCGAAGATACCAGGAACTTTTGTTTCCATTTCTTCGTTTGTTACGATGTAACCTGCTTCGTTTGTGATACCTAAATCAACAATCGGTGCAGTTAAAGGTTTCATACCGATATAAACGAATACACCATCAGCGTCTAATGTTTCTTCTTTACCATCTACTGTAGATTGTAAAGTAACTGAGCCGACTTTACCGTCTTTTTCATTAATAGATGCTAATGTGTGATTCCAGATAAAGTGCATTTTTTCGTTTTTGAATGCACGATCTTGTAAGATTTTTTGTGCACGTAATTTATCTCTACGGTGAACGACAGTAACACTGTCCGCAAATTTAGTTAAGAAGTTACCTTCTTCTACTGCAGAGTCTCCACCGCCGATAACGTATAAGTTTTTGCCTTTGAAGAATGCACCGTCACATACTGCACAGTAACTTACACCGCGGCCGCCAAGTTCTTCTTCACCTGGCACACCGATTTTTTTGTATTCTGCACCTGTTGCGATAATCACCGCATATGCAGTAACAGATTTATCTCCATAAAAGACTTCTTTAATATCGCCTTTATCTTCAATCGCTTTAATATCGCCGTACTGATAAACAGCGCCGAATTTTTGCGCATGATCAAACATTTTTGTTGATAAGTCAGGACCAGAAATTGATTCGAATCCTGGGAAGTTTTCAACATCTTCAGTGTTTGCCATTTGTCCGCCTGGCACACCACGTTCGATCATTACAGTTTTTAAGTCCGCGCGAGAAGCATATACGGCTGCAGTCATACCTGCTGGGCCTGCGCCGATAATTACAACATCATAATCAGGTTGTTGTTTAGTCATTCTTCTTGCCTCCTAGTATTTAATCACACTCATTATAAGATAGAGCTTTCTTGAAATATACTTTTATGCTCAAATTGTGAATTGTACTATTTTACATACACAACTTTTAAACTTCTAGTAGAATTTCAATTGATTTATTCAAACGGTACATAGATATACCGAACCATTCTGTAATAGCTTTTTTCGTATAAGCATCGGGTCGTGTTTTAAAGAAGAGATATACACACGCTGCCACATACCCTTCTACTTTTTCCAAATCATATTCTTGCGCAATGATTCCTTCAGCTCGATCAATCCAATGTACAAATAAAGATTGATATTCTCTTAAAGCCTCTTTCTCATACAAGGTTAACATGCCTCGATGAATGAAATCTAATTTGACTAATTTCAATCCTTTTATCAAATATGTCAGATATAGTTTTTCGTATTCATTCATCGTTTCTAATACATTCCAAATTTCTTCTGTAATTAATAGTTCTCTGCCATTCATCTGTTCTAATAAGAAAATCCCATAAATACGTTCATGGCTGTCTTCACTAATCAATAGCGGCGCAATATGCGAATGGAAATAGAGATTTTTCTCAGAAATCAACCAAGGTGGCGGTCCTGGAGGTGTATCTGTCATTGCTTCAAGCTTTTCCCAAAACACCTTACTTTGTTCTTTATTTCCCAGGTGATAAAAGTTGACGCTTAACGCATGAAACATTTGCATGGAAATGAATTTACCTTTTTTAAACAAAGGATACAATAATTTTTGCGAAGCACTGAACTTTTGTAGATAGCTGAGGACAATACCAAGTTTGAAACTTTCTTCATCATTCATTGGTACAACTTTAGACAATGATTGCAGATAGTTCGGATAAGCTTTGTCATTTGTATTATAAAGTAATAACGTATAATGACATAATGCATAAACATCCGTCTGATTTTCTTTTAAAAGCTGTTTCAACATATTACGTGCGATATCATAGTTTCCTAAATACAGATGTATCATTGCTAATAAATTGCGTACACTTTCATGCGTACGTACTGTCATTTCTTGGCGTTGAATAAACTTTTTCGCTTCTTCTAACTTTCCTTGAGAGAAAAGATATTGAAAAATAATCTGAACTGCGAATACTTGGCTCTCTTTTTCAAGTACATCTACATCCTTATAGACAACTTCAAAGGTTTCTTCTAGTTCTTTTCTATAGTCTTCATCCTCTGACAGCAGCACATAATTCATCCCGAAACAAAATGCTTTATTCGGATCTTGTAAATTCGTATATATTTGACTGAGTTGATAATAGGATGATTCTACATGTTCACCTTTCGCAATGAAATCATAATAACGTCCAACAACTTGCTTAGCTTGGCCCACTTCAGTCAGTGCGGTTGTATAATCTTGAAGCGCTTCAAAGTCAGAAGGCGACAATTCAAGGACTTTATGATAGTACTCTGCGGCTTTTTGATAATCTCTATGTTTTAGTTTTGACGCTGCCAGTCGTTTAAAAAATGATGCATCTTGCGTCATTGGAATCACTTTTTTAGATGGTTCTGATGTCATTGTATTGCCCCTCCTCTCACTTATAATCTGATCTGCATGGGATTGCCGAAAGCTAAAGCGCCATCTGGTACATCTTTATTAACTACCGTACCTGCACCGATTTTGACATGACTACCAATTTTAACCCCAGGTAAAATTGTCACATTGGCACCGATTAATGTATGATGACCGATTTCAACTTTTCCCACTCTCAACTCTGAAACTAAAAATTCATGGGTCAATATTGTTGTATTATACCCTATCACACAATTATCTCCAACTTGAATTAGATGCGGATATAAGATATCCGGCATCACTTTATAGGCAAAAGCTGTGTGCTTTCCAACCTGCATACCTAAACAAGCACGGTAAATCCATCGTTTTAATTTCAACGATGGAATATACCGTGCAATCTCAATCATAATCGTTTGTCTAAATGCTTTTTTCACTGTGATAAAATGATACATTCTCCAAAGCGGATTAATCTGCGATTGACTGCCCGCTACTTTTTTATAACGTCTCATTTAATCTCCTCTTATTTCGGCCATGCCAAGTTTCTGGCATCTTTAAATTTAGGTGGTTGTTTCTTCATTCGACGATAGATAATCATAACGACACTGATAATAATCAAGATAACAGACATCACCTGTGCCACTCTGATATTGCTTGTCAACATTAAACTATCTGTACGCATACCTTCGACAAAGAATCTGCCGATTGAATACCAAATCAAGTATAAGAAGAATGTTTCACCAATTCTTAAGTGCTTACGTAAAAATAGTAATAACGCAAAGCCAAGCACATCCCAAACTGATTCATATAAGAAAGTCGGTTGATAGTACTGGCCATCAATATACATATTATCAATAATAAATCTTGGAATATGAAGGTTCTCTAGGAAACTTTGAGACACAGGTCCCCCATGTGCTTCATGGTTCATAAAGTTCCCCCAACGTCCAATACCTTGCGCTAAGATAATACTTGGTGCGACAATATCTCCAATTTGCCAAGGGTTATGATTGTTCATTTTACACACAATAATGCCTGTGATAAATCCACCAATCAAACCACCATGAATGGCGATACCGCCATGCCATATCATCGGTATCTCTGAAGGATTTGCGGCGTAGTATGGCCATTGGAAAATCACGAAATAAATCCGTGCTGCCACAAAGCCGAAAATAGCACTCCAAAAGATAATATCAATCAATGCATCTTGATGATAGCCTACTTTCTTTGCGGTCGCCTGCGCAATAAAATAACCTAATAAGATCCCGAAGGCAATAATAATCCCATACCATCGCACATCAATCGGGCCTAAGCTGAAGGCCACCGGATCAATATAACCTAAGTTAAACAACATCTAGCTTACTCCTCTTTATGTTCATTTTTTCTAAGTATTTCGGCATTTAAACGTTCGTTAAATTCTTCAGCTGTATTGATGCCCATAATGTTCAAGCGATAATTCATCGCCGCAACTTCAATAATAACTGCCACATTTCTACCCGGTCTTACCGGAATTGTTTTCTTTGTGATTTCAGTATCTAAAATACGTAAGGTTTCTTCATTCAAACCTACACGGTCGTATAGCTTATCTTTATCCCAGTTTTCCAAATTGATATTCAAACCGATTTTCTTCTCTGTCAAAATCGAACCTGCACCAAATAACGTCATTACGTTAATAATCCCAAGTCCTCTGATTTCTAATAAATGTTCGATTAATTTCGGCGGTTTACCAATCAATTCATCTTTCGTGATTTCACGAATCTCCACATTATCATCCGCAACAAGACGGTGTCCACGTTTTACTAACTCTAACGCTGTTTCACTTTTACCGATACCAGAATCACCAGTAATTAAAACACCTACACCATATACGTCTACTAATACACCATGTAAAGATGTTGTTTTCGCAAGTTCATGTTCAAGATATGTAGTTAATCGGCTCATTAAACTTGTTGTCGCATCTTTAGATGTGAGTAATGGTACACTGAGCTCTTGTGCCGCATTGACTAATTCTTCTGGCGGCTCAATATCACGTGTAACGATAATTGCCGGTGTATCAGGACGGCATAACTTACGTAATCTGCCTTGTCGTTCTTTATCTGGTAATAAATTATAAAATGATAATTCAGTTGTCCCTAATAATTGAATACGGTCAGACGCATAATGCGAAAAGTACCCCGCCATTTCCAAACCTGGACGTGAAATATCTGTATTATGAATCGGGCGATCCAATCCTTCTTCTCCGGCTACTAAATTTAACTTGAATCTGTTTACTATAGCTCTAGCACTTAACATATTTTCACCTCAATCAACATTCTTCGTTATATGCTCATCTCTATCATATCAAAAAAGAATGCAGAAACGTTATTGGTTTTATCTCTATTCATCTTATCATTTCTTATATGTGTTCAAAAATCAAACTTTTTTCTTTGAAGTCATAAAAAAAGACATTCCACTGCTTTAAGTGAAATGTCTTAATCTGGTTATTGACTTGTTTGTGCTGCATCACGTTCTAATACTGTTTTCAAATATTTGCCTGTATAAGAATCTGGAGATGCGGCGATTTCTTCAGGTGTACCTGTCGCAACGATTGTTCCTCCGCCATCGCCGCCTTCAGGACCCAAATCAATCAAGTAATCTGCTGTTTTTATGACATCCAAGTTATGTTCAATAATCACAACAGTATCTCCGTTATCTACAATACGGTTCAATACTTTTAATAAACGACGAATGTCATCCACATGCAGACCTGTTGTCGGTTCATCTAAGATATAGATAGAACGGCCTGTTGAACGTTTATGCAGTTCTGATGCGAGTTTCACACGCTGAGCTTCCCCGCCTGACAATGTCGTCGCAGGTTGGCCGAGCTTCACGTAACCTAAACCAACATCGACTAATGTTTGTAGCTTACGTTTGATTTTAGGGATATTTTCAAAGAAATGTGTCGCATCTTCAGCGGTCATTTCTAATACTTCAGAGATATTTTTACCTTTATAAGTCACTTCTAACGTTTCACGGTTATAGCGTTTACCGCCACATACTTCACAAGGTACATACACATCTGGTAAGAAATGCATTTCAATTTTGATAATCCCGTCACCTTTACATGCTTCACAACGTCCACCTTTAACGTTAAAGCTGAAACGTCCTTTTTGATACCCTCTGATTTTCGCTTCGTTTGTTGATGCGAAAACATCACGAATATCATCAAAAACGCCTGTGTAAGTTGCTGGGTTTGAACGTGGTGTACGTCCAATTGGGGATTGGTCAATATCAATCACTTTATCAAGTTGATCAATACCTTCAATTTTATCCACTTTACCTGGTCTGATTTTCGAACGGTTTAATTTTTGTGCCAATGTTTTATACAGTACTTCGTTCACTAATGAACTTTTACCTGACCCAGAAACACCTGTAACAACAGTCATTGTAGAAAGCGGGAAGTCTACATCTACGTCTTTCAAGTTGTTACTGCTGGCACCGCGTACTTTTAGTTTACGGTCTGTCACAGGTCTGCGATGTTCTGGGACTTCAATACGTTTCTTACCGCTCAGATACTGACCTGTTAATGATTTAGAATTACGCATGACTTGTTTAGGTGTACCTGCTGCGACAATTTCACCACCGTAATCGCCTGCACCAGGACCTACGTCTACAAGATAATCCGCTTCTCTCATCGTATCATCATCATGTTCAACCACAATCAGCGTATTACCTAGATCACGCATTTCTTTCAATGTGTTGATTAAACGGTCATTATCTCTTTGGTGTAAACCAATAGAAGGCTCATCTAACACATATAATACACCCGTTAAACGTGAACCGATTTGTGTAGCTAAACGAATACGTTGCGCTTCACCACCAGATAATGTACCTGATGAACGATTTAACGTTAAATAATCTAAACCAACGTTATTTAAGAAATACAATCTTGAGATAATTTCTTTCAAGATTAAATCTGCAATCTTTCGGTCTTGTTCAGATAAATCGATATTTTCGAAGAAATGCAACGCTTCTTTAATGGAATACTCTACAACTTCTCCGATATTCAAACTTGAAACATACACAGATAATGCTTCTTGGCTTAAACGTTTACCATGACATGTTTCACAAGGTAATTCCGTCATATATTTCTGCATCATTTCACGAACATATTCTGATGGAGATTCATGATAACGACGTTCAATGTTCGGCACAACGCCTTCAAACTCCATCGTTCTTGTGCGTGATGCACCATTACGTTGTTCGAAAGTAAAAGTAATCTCTTTACCTTTTGAACCGTATAAAATGATGTCTTTTTGACGGTCGGTTAATTTTTTAAACGGTCTGTCCATATCAATTTTATACACTTCTGCGACACGTTTTAATAATGTCGGATAGAAGTCAGAACTTTTTGGTTCCCAAGGTACAATCGCACCTTCACGTAACGATACATTCGGATCTGGAATAACCAAATCTACGTCTACTTTTAATTTTTGTCCTAAACCATCACAAGTTGGACATGCACCGAATGGGCTGTTGAAACTGAACATACGCGGTTCTAATTCACCAATGCTGAATCCGCAAATCGGACAAGCATGATTTTCAGAGAATTTTAAAGGTTCTCCGCCAATCACATCGACTGTTAAGTTCCCTTCTGCCAGTTCTAACGCTGTTTCAATAGAGTCAGCCAGACGTGATTCAATACCTTCTTTCACCACAAGACGGTCAACAACAACTTCAATCGTATGATTTTTATTCTTATCTAGTTCTGGCACATCATTGATATCATGAATGTCACCATCTACTCTGACACGTACATACCCTTTTTTACTGATATCTTGAAGCAGTTTTTCATGTGAACCTTTACGGTGATTCACAATCGGTGCCATTAACTGAATTTTAGTACGTTCTTCTAACTCTAAAATACGGTCAGCCATTTGTTGTACTGTTTGTGATTCAATTTCAATACCATGATGTGGACAAAATGCTTTTCCGACACGTGCATATAATAAACGAATATAATCATAAATTTCGGTTACCGTCGCAACCGTAGATCTCGGGTTTTTACTTGTCGTTTTTTGGTCAATCGAAATTGCCGGAGATAACCCTTCAATCGTATCAACATCCGGCTTATCCATTTGTCCTAAGAATTGACGTGCGTAAGCACTTAATGATTCTACATAACGGCGTTGACCTTCTGCATAAATTGTGTCGAAAGCCAAAGATGACTTACCTGAACCTGATAGTCCAGTCATCACAATCAATTTATTTTTAGGTAATTCCACATTGACACTTTTTAAATTATTTTCACGTGCACCTTTGACCACAATAGATGGATCTTTCTTACTCACACATGTCACCTCACCCTTCTGCTTTCAGTTCAAACAACATGTCTCTTAGCTCTGTTGCTCGCTCAAAGTCTAAGTCTTTCGCTGCTTGTTTCATTTCTTTTTCTATATTTTCAATTGTTTTTTCACGTTCTTTTTTCGTTAATTTCTTAGGTACGACTTTTTGTTCTTTTTCATTTTCTTCATCTGTTTCCACTGTCGCACTAATAACGTCATGGATTTTCTTACGAATTGTTTTCGGTGTAATACCATGTTCTTCGTTGTATGCTTGTTGAATTTTACGACGACGTTCTGTTTCATCAATCGCATACTGCATAGAATCTGTAATCTTATCCGCATACATGATTACTTCACCATGCTCATTACGCGCAGCACGGCCGATGGTTTGAATTAATGAACGGTTAGAACGTAAGAAACCTTCTTTATCCGCATCTAAAATTACAACTAAAGAAACTTCTGGGATATCAATACCTTCTCTTAGTAAGTTAATACCGACAACCGCATCATACGTACCCATACGTAAGTCACGAATGATTTCAATTCGTTCTAATGTTTTTATTTCTGAATGCAGGTAATTGACTTTAATTCCCGCTTCTTTCATATAAGTCGTTAAATCTTCACTCATCTTTTTCGTTAACGTTGTAATGAGTACACGTTCATTTTTATCAATTCTATCTTGAATTTCACTTAATAAATCATCAATTTGATTCTTCGTCGGACGGACATCTATTTTAGGGTCTAATAAGCCCGTTGGTCGAATAATTTGCTCAACAACTTCATCTGAATGTTCTAGCTCATAAGGCCCTGGTGTCGCAGTCACATAAACTAATTGATGTGCTTTTTTCTCAAACTCTTCGAATGTTAGTGGACGGTTATCCAAAGCACTCGGAAGTCTGAAACCATGGTCAACTAAAACTTGTTTACGTGCTTTATCTCCGTTATACATCCCTCTGACTTGTGGTAATGTAACGTGAGATTCATCAATCATAATTAACCAGTCATCACCGAAATAATCTAATAACGTATACGGTGTTGAACCATAATCTCTTAAACTCAAGTGGACTGAATAGTTCTCAATTCCTGAACAAAAGCCCATCTCTCTCATCATTTCAAGGTCATAGTTCGTACGTTGTTCTAAGCGCTGCGCTTCTAATAATTTATTATTCTCTCTTAAATACTTTAAGCGATCTGCTAATTCTTTTTCGATACGTTGAATCGCTAATTCCAATTTTTCATCTCTAGTTACGAAGTGGGATGCCGGGAAGATAGAGAAGTGTTCTCTTTCACGTAATACTTCACCTGTTAAATAGTTTACTTCGCTGATACGATCAATTTCATCACCGAAGAATTCTACACGGATACACATTTCATCTCGAGACGCCGGGAAGACTTCTACTACATCACCGCGAACTCTGAATGTCCCGCGTTTAAAGTCGATGTCGTTTCTTGAATATTGAATATCTACTAATGCACGTAGAAATTGACTGCGATCCATTTCCATTCCTTGACGGACGTTAACTACTAAACTGCTATATTCAGAAGGATCCCCTAAACCGAAGATACTGCTGACACTGGCAACAACAATGACATCGTCACGCTCAAAGAGTGAACTTGTTGCTGAGTGACGTAATTGGTCAATTTCATCATTGATTGTCGCATCTTTTTCGATAAATGTGTCAGTAGATGGCACATAAGCTTCTGGTTGATAATAATCATAGAAGCTGACAAAGTACTCTACTCTATTTTCTGGGAAAAATTCTTTGAACTCATTATATAATTGACCAGCTAAGGTCTTGTTATGGGCTAATACTAATGTCGGTTTGCCCGCTTGTTGAATGACATTACTCATCGTAAAGGTCTTACCTGTACCTGTTGCTCCGAGTAACGTTTGGTGACGTTTACCTTCTTTAATACCCTTTGAAATTTTTTCGATAGCGGCTGGTTGGTCACCTTGCGGGGTAAACTCAGAAACAATTTTAAATGGATGATGTTCCATAAAATTCGGTATCCTCCTTTATTGACACTTCTATAGAAATATGAGTTTTAAAATATAAATAGGTTGAGACACTTGTCGTCTGTCCCAACCATATACTTCATGTTGAGATTGCAATTAAGCTGGTTAATTCGCAACTTCTCAAAATCTCATTTCATCGTTCTATTTAGTCTTTCTATACTCTCAATTACTCTATTTCAAACTTTTTACATCACTATATATTGTAACAGATTCTGTCAAAAAGATACAAACATCTGTTCGTAAAACTACTCTTTTTCCCCAAACAAAAAGCACTTGTCTTTTTTAGACAAGCACCTGTTTCATTTCTATTCAACGATCATCTTCATGCTGTTTATGAAGACGCAATTGATCTACAATCACAAAACCAGCCAGCAGAGATACAACATCTATAAAAATAATCCATTCACTATGAAAGAATCCTTTATATATAGAACCGCCGATCAGCATTAATGTCACAATTGCGCCGACCCATTTATTTTTCGTTACTACACTAAATAGTACGACAAGTATACATGGGAAAAACGAGGCACAAAGATACCAAATGAGAAGCATAAGCGGTCACCCGTCTCTTTTATTTAAAATCGACATTGTTAATTCTCGTAACTCTGAACGTGGAATGAAGTTTTCCGTTAACATTTCAGGGATGACGTTCTCGATAAAATCTTGAACGGACACTAAGTGATCAAACTGCATAATAGTTTCTAAAGACATTTCATAAATTTCAAAGAAAAGTGAGTCTGGATTACGCTTTTGAATTTCACCAAATGTTTCATATAACAAGTCGATTTTATCAGCTACTGCCAAAATTTGACCTTCTAAAGAATCATCTTTACCTTCTTGCAGACGTTCTCTGTAAACATCTTGATATTCTTCCGGAAATTCTTCTCTAATAAAATTATCTACCATCTCTTCTTCCACTTGCGAGAACAATTTCTTCAAATCACGGCTGGCATATTTCACAGGCGTTTTAATATCCCCTGTAAATACTTCCGCAAAGTCATGATTCAAAGCTTTTTCATATAAACTTTTCCAATCAATTTCATTGCCATGATGTTCTTCTACTGTGGCTAAGTATTGCGCTATTTTCGTTACTTTAAATGAATGTGCTGCTACATTATGCTCAAAATACTTGAATTTACCAGGCAAGCGTATCAGCTTTTCTAAATCAGATAATCTTTTAAAATATTGATGTACACCCACGTTGAGCTCACCCCTTATCTATTTAATCAAATATTATACCCGCATACACGAATATATATCAAGCACTTTATCGCGATTACTTTCAATTTTATTAAAACATTTTTCTTTTACTAGCGGAAATATAACGAATAAAGAGTTTATATTTATGAACTTTATAATAATGTATGTGGTTTTCCTTCACACAATGTCTGAAGTTGCTTTAACTTTACCATTTTTCTTTCTGTAATTTAAAGCATTTATTTCCGATTTACTTAACCTTTACATTTCACTTGAACCAATAAAAAAAGCACCATCCTCTTAATAGAGAACAGTGCGAATCATTTTTTAATTAGTGAATGAAGTTATAACCGCTTGCTTGACCAGCTGAAATCGTACGTGAAGTTACGACACCTGGACCATAGCCGTAGTTCATTTCAGATACACGAACTGAACCGTCGCTGTTAACACCTTCAACATATGCTACGTGACCGTAAGCACCTGCAGAAGATTGCATGATTGAACCTGCTGCTGGAATATTGTTTACTGTGTGTCCCGCTGCTGCCGCTGCGTTTGCCCAGTTATTTGCGTTACCCCAAGTTGAACCTACTTTACCGCCTGCACGATCGAATGCGTATGAAGTACATTGACCTGCTGTGTAAAGGTTTGCACCTGAATAGTAAGATGGTGCACTTGTTTGATATGAAGGTGCACTATAAGAAGTTGTTGGTGCACTATATGATTGTGAATAGTTATAAGATGGTGCTTCATAACTAGTGTAGCTTGTGTTATAAGCTGCATCAGCAGTGTAGTTTACAGGAGCTGATGTTGTGTGTGCTGGTGCATCATAGTTTGCTGTTGCTTGACCAGATTTTTGTTCTGTTTGTGGTACAGCTTTACCAGTATGTAACGCTTCTAAATGCGCTGCACCTTTGTCAGAAACTGCTAAAATATCGCCAGGTAAAATGATGTGTGTCACGCCTGGGTTTAATTTGTATAATTGATCTAAAGAGATTTTATGTGCTGCTGCGATTGATTTTAAAGTGTCTCCTGCTTTAACTTCTACAACGTCTGTGTCAGGTAATACTAAAGCAGTGTCCTTTTTAACTTCGTCTTGGCTTAATTTATTAAGTGATTTAATTTCATCAGTAGTAGTGGCAAACAAAGCTGCAACTTCGCTTAACTTAGCATCTTCTTTAACTACATGCGTTTGTTCTGCAGATGCAACACCATTCAATGCTGTTAATAGAGTTAATGATGATGCTGATAGTAATAAAGCTTTCTTCATTTATTATTTCATCCTTTGCTGTCATTTTTTAATCATTAATTGATAAATCCAATATAGCACAACCCTTCCGCTCTAGGTGGAATGTTATAGAGTTGTAATATAAACGTTATACTATCGTTTAATCTCTAAATCAAAGAAACTTTCTGTCAATTAAACTAAATCATTGGCACTAGTACGCTTATTAACCTTTTTAATAGGATTCTTTGTAACATAACAGTAATATTAACTCATGCATTTAACATCTAAATTTACTTTTATCAATAATGTTTTTTGTTTGATAAAAAAATAAAAGACCAAAGTATATTATACTCTGGTCTTGATCTGTGACATTACGCGTCACGGTTATCCATTTGTGTACGTAAGTACGCTTCAATGAATGGTCCTATTTCTCCATCCATTACTGCGTTAACGTTACCTGTTTCTTCATTCGTACGGTGATCTTTCACCATTGAATATGGATGGAAAACATAAGAACGAATCTGACTGCCCCAGCCGATGTCTTTTTGTTCGCCTCGGATTTCAGCCATTTCTTTTTCTTGTTCTTCTAATTTCAATTGATACAATTTAGATTTCAACATTTTCATAGCCGCTTCACGGTTCTTAATTTGTGAACGTTCATTTTGGTTATTTACCACAATACCTGTTGGATGGTGGGTAATACGGATGGCAGACTCTGTTTTGTTGATGTGCTGACCACCGGCACCTGATGCTCTGAACGTATCGACTGTAATATCATCCGGGTTAATATCGATTTCGATTTCATTATTATTGAATTCAGGGATGACATCACAAGAAACGAATGACGTATGACGTCTGCCTGATGAGTCGAACGGTGAAATACGTACTAAACGATGCACACCTTTTTCAGCTTTTAAATAGCCATACGCATTATGACCTTTGATTAACAATGTCACACTTTTAACGCCCGCTTCATCACCAGGTAAATAATCTGCTACTTCTACTTTAAAGTTTTTATCTTCAGCATAGCGTTGATACATACGAAGCAACATGCTCGCCCAGTCTTGTGATTCTGTACCGCCGGCACCTGGATGCAATTCTAAGATTGCATTGTTATCATCATAAGGTCCATTTAATAATAACTGTAATTCAAATTCGTCTAATTTACTTTTAAAGTTTACAGTTTCTTCTTCTAAGTCTGCTTTTAAATCTTCATCATATTCTTCTTGCAGTAATTCGTGCGTCGCGTTCATATCTTCGATTTCTGCTTCTAAATCTCGATAGCCTTGCACTACTGACTTTAACGCATTATTTTTATCGATAATTTCTTGCGCTTTATTTTGATCATCCCAGAATGTCGGTTCTGTCATCATTTCTTCATATTCTTGGATGTTTGTCTCTTTTTCTTCTAAGTCAAAGAGACCCCCTAAGTTGTTCTAATTTTTCACTATAGTTCGCGATATTACGCTTAATTTCAGATAGTTCCATCTTTTTTCTCTCCTGTACATTGATTGATTAGTTTGTTCTATACTTTTCCTATTTTAGCATAACTTAGAGATATGCTTGTATGAAAAAAGGGCTCTTTGTCAAATTCGGTTGATATATAAAAAA
>NZ_KV840352.1:0-580 GCF_001839185.1 Staphylococcus sp. HMSC65H10
AAAAAATTTGTTGGTAACTCAAAAAATATATTTTAAAATTCACTGTACAAATGAGTTGAAATGCTCGTTTGTACAGTTTTTTTAACTATATAGCACACTTCCGTTTGTTAAAACTGATAAATATATTAGCACACTATGCTAATCACTTTTTCAAATCAGATAAATTAGGACACTCTTAAATTTGAAGTTAAACAATTAATCTTTCCATTTTCAAAGTAATTCTTTCGTTGTTGTAAAAGTTGATATATTCTTTTATTTGTTTACGTGCTGTTCTTAAGTCCTTGAATTTATAATGTTTATTGCCACGATAGATTTCCGATTTCATAATTCCCCAGAATGATTCCATTGGACTATTATCAATACATCTTCCTACTCGTGACATGCTTTGAATAACGCCATGCTCATCGAGCATGGATTTAAAATGCTTACTTGTGTATTGGTAGCCTCTATCACTATGTAATATTAAACCACTTACATCTTTCGCTTTTTTTATAGCTTTTTTGTAAGTATTAAAAACTAGCTGATTGTTATTTGAATAGTTAATTTCATGACTTACAATTTTCCCTGTTCCGAGATCCTT
>NZ_KV840353.1:0-35144 GCF_001839185.1 Staphylococcus sp. HMSC65H10
ATCAACCGAATTTGACAAAGAGCCTAAAAAAACCGCCGAGCTTAAAAGCCCGACGGTTTCAGTTTATATGCTTATTCTAATGTTGGGTGTTATTACATAGTGTGGATTGGTAATCCAAGTGCTTTTTCAGCTGCTTCCATGCTCATTTCACCTAATGTTGGGTGAGCATGTACTGTTAATGCGATATCTTCAGCATTCATACCAGCTTCAATTGCTAGACCTAATTCAGAGATGATGTCAGAAGCACCTGCACCAACAATTTGTGCACCTACTAATGTGTCATCTTCTTTAAGTGTGATCAATTTAACGAAACCAGTAGTATCGTTTAATGATAACGCACGACCGTTTGCTGCGTAAGGGAATTTAGAAGCTTTATATTCTAAACCTTCTTCTTTCGCTTGCGCTTCAGAAAGACCTACTGTTGCGATTTCTGGTTCAGTGAAGCATACTGCAGGCATACCGATGTAATCTACTGCTGATTTTTCACCAGAGATTGCTTCAGCTGCTACTTTACCTTCATAGCTTGCTTTATGAGCAAGTGGTAAACCAGGAACGATATCACCGATAGCATAGATGTTATCAAGTGAAGTACGGCTTTGTTCGTCAACTTCTAATAAACCGCGGTCTGCGAATTTAAGACCTAATTCTTCAAGACCCATTTCATCAGTGTTTGGACGACGACCTACTGTAACTAATACGTAATCAGCGTCGATTGTTTTTTCTTCGCCTTTAGCTTCGTAAGTTACTTTAACGCCGTTTTCTGTTTCTTCAGCAGATTTAGCCATTGCTTCAGTAACAATTTCCATACCTTTTTCTTTCATTTTTTTCTTAACAGGTTGTGTTAATTGTTTTTCGAAACCGCCTAAGATATCTTTAGCGCCTTCTAAGATAGTAACTTCTGTACCGAAGTTCGCAAATGCTGTACCTAATTCAGAACCAATGTAACCGCCACCTACAACAACTAATTTCTTAGGTGCTTCTTGTAAGTTTAACGCACCAGTTGAATCGATTACGCGTTCGCCGAATTTGAAATTAGGAATTTCAATCGGTCTAGAACCTGTTGCGATAATCGCATGTTTGAAGTTGTAAGTTTGAGCGCTTTTTTCGTCCATTACACGTAAGCTGTTTTTGTCGTGGAAGTAAGCTTCACCTTTGACAATTTCAATTTTGTTTCCTTTTAATAGACCTTCAACGCCGCCTGTTAATTTGTTAACTACAGACTTTTTGAACTCTTGAACTTTTTCGAATTTAAGTTCAACGTCTTTAGCGATGATACCTAGATCTTCAGAGTTTTTAGACTCTTGGAATACGTGTGATACGTGTAATAACGCTTTAGATGGGATACATCCTACGTTAAGACATACACCGCCTAATTCGCCTTTCTCAACGATTGTCACTTTTTGACCTAATTGTGCTGCGCGGATTGCGGCAACATAACCGCCAGGACCTGCTCCGATTACAATAGTATCTGTTTCAATTGGAAAATCACCAACTACCATGTTTTACCCCTCCATTAATAATAATTCTGGATTATTTAATAAACGTTTGATGTGGTTCATTGCGTTTTGACCAGTAGCTCCGTCAATTTGTCTGTGGTCAAAGCTTAATGATAATGCTAATACAGGTGCTGCAACAATTTCCCCATCCTTAACAATAGGTTTTTGTGCAATACGACCAATACCCAAGATAGCAACTTCTGGGTGATTGATTACTGGTGTGAACCATTGGCCGCCTGCTGAACCGATGTTACTGATTGTGCATGATGCACCTTTCATTTCGTCAGAAGTCAATTTACCGTCACGTGCTTTAACAGCAAGTTCGTTAATTTCATCTGAGATTTCGAACATTGATTTACGATCAGCATGTTTAACAACCGGTACTAATAAACCGCGGTCTGTATCTGCAGCGATACCGATGTTCCAGTAGTGTTTGTGTACTACTTCACCGTTTGCATCATCAAATTCAGTGTTTAATGCTGGGTATTTCTTAAGTGCTGATACTAATGCTTTAACAACATATGGTAAGAATGTTAATTTAGTACCTTGTTCCGCAGCAATTTCTTTGAATTTCTTACGGTGATCCCATAATGCTTGAACTTCCACTTCGTCCATTAATGTTACGTGAGGCGCAGTGTGTTTAGAGTTAACCATTGCTTTCGCAATCGCTTTACGCATTGCAGGGATTTTTTCACGAGTTTCTGGGTATTCGCCTTCAGCTGATACTGGTGCTGCAGCTGTTTCTTGTGAAGCTGCTGCTTCAGTTGCTGGAGCTTCGCTAGTTTCTGCACTTGGTGCATCTCCGCTTAAGTAAGCTTCAACGTCAGCTTTAGTGATACGGCCGTTTTTACCAGAACCTTGAACTGCTTTGATATTAACATTGTTTTCACGTGCAAATTTACGTACAGAAGGCATTGCTTTAACTCTTCTGTTTTCATCTACTTCTTCGTCAGCAGCTGGTGCTACGTTTGAAGTATCTTGTTCTGAAACTGATTGTGCTTGATCTTTAGTTTCTTCTTGGCCTGCATCTTCTTCTTGAGCAGAATCGTTACTGTGTCCGCCTTTGAATGACATTTCTTCAGCGTCTGGAGAATCAATTTTGATAATTGTGTCGCCAACGACTGCTACAGTTCCTTCTTCTACAACAACTTCTTCGATTGTACCGTTAACTGGAGAAGGGATTTCTACAACAGATTTGTCGTTTTGTACTTCACATAGAATATCGTCTTCTTGGATTTCGTCTCCAGCTTTTACAAACCACTTAACAATTTCACCTTCGTGGATACCTTCACCAATATCGGGTAATTTAAATTCAAATGCCACGTTCTTGTCCTCCTAAAAGTCAATTTAAGTCACATAAACCAGCACAAAACAATTGATTAAAACAAAAGTGTCTTCAAGTCTGTACATAAGCCTTGATTAAACTACTGATAATATAATCAATTTGATGTTCTAGTTTATAGTTTGACATAAAACTTGATTTCGTTTCAATGAAATCTATCTTCAATTTATTTTTACTACTTCATAACAAACCATTTGCCCTTGCAAAGTACATGAGATCGCAAGAGCAAATTTGGTTGTCTGACTTATGGAAAGCTGAAGTGTTGCTTCAACTATACCCATAAGTTCATTTAAATATGCCGACTCACGCTCTATTAAACAATTAGAAGTTTAAAGTAGCTTTTGCAGATTCGACGATATCGTTTTTGTTTGGTAACCAAACATTTTCCGCTTCAGTAAACGGATAAACAGTATCTGCTGCTGCAACACGTGCAATCGGAGCTTCTAATGAAAGGATTGTGCGCTCAGATAGTTCAGCTGCTACTTGTGCACCTACGCCAGCTTGACGTTGTGCTTCTTGAACTACTACTGCACGGCCAGTTTTTTCAACTGAAGCTACTAATGTATCGAAATCGATTGGTTGTACTGTACGTAAGTCGATAACTTCCGCTGATACACCATCTTTTTCAAGTTCTTCCGCTGCTTTTAATGATTCTTGAACCATTGCACCGTAAGCGATAATTGTGATGTCATCGCCTTCTTTTTTAACGTTCGCTTTACCAAGTTCAATTGTGTATTCCTCTTCAGGAACTTCTTCACGGAATGAACGGTATAATTTCATGTGTTCTAAATATACAACTGGGTCATTGCTTCTGATTGCAGAAATCAATAAACCTTTTGCATCATATGGGTTAGATGGGATAACTACTGTTAATCCTGGTGATTGTGCCAAGATACCTTCTAAGTTATCTGCGTGTAATTCTGGTGTGTGTACACCACCACCGAATGGCGCACGGATTGTAACAGGTGCAGTTTTTGTGTTACCTGAACGGAATCTTGTACGTGCAATTTGACCTGCAACAGAGTCAAATACTTCGAATACGAAACCTAAGAATTGGATTTCCATTACTGGACGGTAACCTTCTACCGTTAATCCAAGTGCTAAACCGCCGATACCTGATTCAGCAAGCGGAGTATCGAATACACGATCTTCACCGAATTCTTTTTGCAGACCTTCCGTTACACGGAATACGCCACCGTTAACACCAACGTCTTCACCAAAAAGCAAAACATTTTCATCGTTTTGAAGTTCAGTTTTAAGTGCGTTGTTAATCGCTTGTACCATTGTCATTTGTGCCATGGCTTACTTCGACTCCTTCTCTTTGTAAATTTCATACTGTTCTTTTAAGTTTTGAGGCATATCTTCGTACATGATTTCCATCAAGTCAGTAACAGTTTGTTTTTCAACTTTATCAGCTGCTTTAATTGCAGTTTTGATTTCGTCTTTTGCACGTTCGATTACTTCGTTTTCTTTTTCTTCATTCCATAAGCCTTTAGCTTCTAAGAATGCTCTGAAACGAACTAATGGGTCTTTTTTCTCCCAATCAGAATCTTCATCTGAAGTTCTGTAACGTGTTGGGTCATCCCCAGCCATTGTATGTGGACCATAACGGTAAGTCATAGTTTCAATTAATGTTGGGCCTTCACCGTTAACTGCACGATCACGTGCTTCTTTAGTTGCTTGATATACAGCTAATGGGTCCATACCGTCAACTTGAATACCAGGGATACCTACTGCGATTGCTTTTTGAGCTAATGTGATTGCAGCTGTTTGCTTGCTTCTTGGTGTCGAAATCGCGTAGTTGTTGTTTTGAATTACAAAGATTGCCGGCACTTTATAAGCCGAAGCAAAGTTGATACCTTCGTAGAAGTCACCTTGTGATGAACCGCCGTCACCTGTATAAGTGATAGCTACTGCTTTTTTACCGCGTTTTTTAAGACCTAATGCAACACCGGCAGTTTGAATATATTGTGCACCGATGATGATTTGAGGACTGAATGCGTTTACACCTTCAGGGAATTGGTTTCCTTTAAAGTGTCCTCTTGAGAATAAGAATGCTTCTGTAAGTGGTAAACCGTGCCAAATGATTTGTGGAACATCACGGTAACCTGGAAGAATCCAGTCTTCTTTCTCTAATGCATATTGTGAAGCTAGTTGTGAAGCTTCTTGACCAGCTGTTGGTGCGTAGAAGCCTAAACGTCCTTGTCTGTTTAAAGAAACAGAACGTTGGTCTAGGACACGAGTCCATACCATTCTTTCCATTAATTCAACTAATTGCTCATCAGTTAAATCAGGTACTAAGTCTTCATTCACTACTTTACCATTTTCGTCCAATACTTGGACCATCTTAAATTGTGCTTCAGTATCTTTCAATACTTGCTCAGCGTCGAATTGGGCTTGTAACTTCGGAGCCATTCAATTCACCATACCTTTCCCGTATAATAGAAAATTCATTTCATCCATAAATTAGTATAGCATAGTTTTGTATAACTGTTAAATGAATTGTAAAACTTCTGTATCACTTGTGTTAAGTACAGTTATAAGACCTGTACCAGTCATTATACTAAAACTGTATCAGTGTTGTTTATTTGATTTGTTGAGCCGCTTCCATTTGTTTTCCGCGCTCGTCACGAGTTTTGCTATATTTTTTAATTTTGTTATTTACCTCTTTATAAGAGTCGTCAATTGCTTTTGTTTTTTCATCAATCTGTGATTGTTCTGCTTGACCGTTAGTTTTTACAATGTATTCAAATAAATCTTTTTCTTTGTCTAAACTATTGTTGTAAGCTTTCGCATATTCATCATGCGCTTTATAGTTTTTCTCAAATGCTTTGTTTGTTTTTTCTATGCCGGATCTTCTTTTATCGTTTCTAATATCCTTTGTCCGCTTTTTAGCCTCTTCAAACTTTTTCTCAGATGCATCAAAAGCTTTTTCTTCTTTTTTAAATTCATCTTTACGTTCATTTACATTACTTACAATATCTTTAGAAGTTTTTACAACCTTCTGTGTATCTTTACCGTTGATTTTCTTAGCTAAATCATTTTTCTCGTTTGTAAGTTTATTTAGTTTTTCACCGACTTTTACGGCTTCGTCTTCTTTTTGTACGGCTTCTTTCAGTGTCTTGTTGTACTCTTTAATCTGATGGCTGTCTGTTGAACAAGCACCTAATAATAGAGAGGATGCAATCACTAAACCAAATGTGCTTTTAATTTTCATGCTTCAAATTACCTCCTTGGGGATTTCAATAATGATGTTAATTAATTTTAAGCGATTTCGCAAATACTTTTCTGTTCTATCCGGAAGTTTTTTGTTATATTTTATAATAAGGACGGTGTATGACATGATTACTATGAAAGATATAATCAGAGACGGACATCCGACACTTCGTGAAAAAGCTGAAGAAGTTAAATTTCCTTTATCAGATGAAGATCGTAATAAAATCAAAGAAATGCATGAATTCTTAGTCAATAGTCAAGATGATGAAATTGCACGTAAATACAATTTACGTTCAGGTGTAGGTATTGCTGCACCACAACTTAACATTTCAAAGCGTATGCTTGCTGTGCACTTACCAGATGATGGTAACGGCAAATCATACGAGTTAATGTTGATCAATCCGAAGATCGTCAGCTACAGTGTACAAGAAGCATACTTGCCTACAGGTGAAGGCTGCTTAAGTGTAGATGAAGATATTCCAGGACTTGTGCATCGCCATCATCGTATTACAGTTAAAGCTAAAGATATTGATGGCAATGATATCAACTTACGACTTAAAGGCTATATTGCTATTGTTGTACAACATGAAATCGATCATTTAGACGGTATTATGTTCTATGACCACATTGATAAAGAAAATCCACTTCAACCTCACGAAGATGCTATCCGTCTGTTTGATGAATAAACATAAATTGAGAGGTCGCATAAAGCGGCCTCTTTTTTATATACACTGCTATTTCCTTATTATATGAAGATATCTTTACGACAATGATACGTAACATTTAAACGTTCTAAACCTTCTTTAAGTTCAGGCAGCATACTTTTATCCACCCACTCTGGATCATGGTTATGTCGTATAAAATGATGATTATCTGAGACATTATCTACAACTTCTTCGTATTCAAAGAACATCACGATTTCTTTCCCACGCTTTTCAAACAAAATACCTTGAAACAATTTATCTCGTCTTTCCTTTTCTCTTTTTACATCTTCAATAATTCTTTTAGTCTTACTCATTTTCCTCACCTGCTCTTAGTCACTAAATCATTGGACCCGCTTCGTTTTCTCTTTTATATATTTTACCACACTTATTTTGACTTTCTCTTTTTGATAAACATTCCCCTAGCTTTCCTTGTCGCTAAGTAAAACCGCTTTATTTATTGAATTACATCATGTAAAATAAATAATAACTGTATATGTATGGAGAAATCTTCATGCATGACTAACTAGAACGTCATTTATAACAAACCTAGCAAACATACTGGGCAGTTAAGCTGGTATGTTGTATTTATTTTAAGAAAGAACACAATGATGAAACAAACCACAAAGAATAAACTAGGCTTGTATGAACAATAAATTAAAACAACTGAACATATTTTTAGGAGGAAACAATATATTATGGCAATTTACAAAGTATTTTATCAAGACGACAGAGCAGAAGTAATCGTGCGTGAGAACACACAAACGATTTACGTAGAAGGAAATTCAGAAGAAGAAGTAAGAAAATATCTGAAAGACCGTAATTACAATATCGAGTTCATTACTAAATTAGAGGGCGCACATTTAGAATATGAACAAAAATCTCCAGACTATCAAGTGGAGCATATCCAATAATGAAACAACTCAAAAATAATGAGGTCGGTGTATACGCAATCGGCGGTCTCGGCGAGATCGGTAAGAATACGTATGCAGTGGAGTATAAGGATGAAATCGTCCTAATCGATGCGGGTATCAAATTCCCAGACGACAATCTATTAGGTATCGATTATGTCATCCCGGATTACTCATATCTTGTTCAAAACAAAGATAAAATTATCGGCCTATTTATTACCCACGGACACGAAGACCATATCGGCGGTGTGCCCTTCTTATTAAAAGAACTTAACGTACCGATTTATGGCGGTCCTTTAGCACTTGGGTTAATCAGAAACAAATTAGAAGAACATCATTTATTAAGAACAGCTGAATTGAATGAAATTACAGAAGACAGCGTCATCAAGTCAAAACACTTCAATGTTTCATTCTATTTAACAACACACAGTATTCCAGAAGCATACGGTGTTATCGTTGGAACACCTGAAGGTAATATTGTACACACGGGTGACTTCAAATTTGATTTCACACCTGTCGGTACACCAGCTAATATTGCGAAAATGGCGAAACTCGGTGAAGAAGGCGTTTTAGTCCTTTTATCTGATTCAACGAATTCACTCGTTCCAAACTTTACTTTAAGTGAACGTGAAGTCGGCCAAAACGTCGATAAAATTTTCCGTAAATGTACAGGAAGAATTATCTTTGCGACATTCGCATCTAATATTTACCGTGTTCAACAAGCTGTAGAAGCTGCGATTAAATATAACCGTAAAATTTTAGTATTCGGCCGTTCAATGGAAAACAACATTAAAATCGGTATGGAGCTCGGTTATATCAAAGCGCCACCTGAAACGTTTATCGAACCAAGCAAAATCAACTCTGTTCCTAAACACGAACTCTTGATTTTATGTACAGGTTCTCAAGGTGAACCGATGGCTGCGTTATCACGTATCGCAAACGGTACACACAAACAAATTAAAATTATTCCTGAAGATACAGTTGTCTTCAGTTCATCACCTATCCCAGGTAATACGAAAAGTATAAACCGCACAATTAATGCTTTATATCGTGCAGGCGCTGATGTTATTCACAGCAAGATTTCAAACATCCATACTTCAGGTCACGGTTCTCAAGGCGATCAACAATTAATGTTACGCTTAATCCGTCCGAAGTATTTCATGCCGATCCATGGTGAATACCGTATGTTGAAAGCACATGCGCAAACTGGCGTTGAGTGCGGTGTAGATGAAGACAACATCTTTATTTTTGATAATGGTGATGTCTTAGCCCTAACAAGAGATTCAGCACGTAAAGCTGGACGTATTCCTTCTGGCGATGTATTGGTAGATGGAAGCGGTATCGGTGATATCGGTAATGTAGTCATCCGCGACCGTAAATTACTATCTGAAGAAGGTTTAGTAATTGTCGTTGTAAGTATCGACTTCAACACAAACACATTACTTTCAGGTCCAGATATCATCTCACGTGGTTTCGTTTATATGCGCGAATCTGGTCACTTGATTTACGATGCACAACGTAAGATCAAAACTGAAGTCATTTCTAAGTTGAACCAAAACAAAGACATTCAGTGGCATCAAATCAAATCATCAATCATTGAGACATTACAACCTTACCTGTTTGAAAAAACAGCACGTAAACCAATGATTTTACCAGTGATTATGAAGGTCAATGAGAACGGTGAACAAATCACGCCGACGAAAAAACCAAAATCATCTAGACCTAAACGCACAAATAAAAAACAAAGTCCAAAACAAAATCAAGAACCAAAACAACACAACAGTAAAGAAAATCATAAGCATGCGACAAACAAACGTCCTTCAAATAATGGTCAGAAAAACCGTAAACCAAGAAATCATAAACCGCACCATAAAAAAGAAGGCAACGCTAAACCAAAACAACACGAAGAAAAGTCTAAACAAGACTAAGCTTCTATAAATTAAAGATAAATATAGGAAAAGCACATTCCACGCGGAATGTGCTTTTTGTTTGTATAAGGTTGTGTTAGTGGACAAGTTTTTTCTCGAAGCGATTTAAGTCGTTGTCGTGTCCAATCATAATTAAGATATCGCCAAGTTCAATATTCATATTCGGATCTGGAGAAATAATAACATCTTTATCACGTTTAATCGCGATAATATTGATACCGAAGTTTGCACGGATATCTAAATCTACAATCGTTTGACCCGCAATACGTTCATTCGCTTTGGCTTCAACAATTGAATATTCATCCGCAAGTTCCAAGTAATCCAAGACACTGGCACTCGCAATATTATGCGCAATTCGACGTCCCATATCTCGTTCAGGATGGACAACTAAGTCAGCACCGATTTTATTTAAAATCTTCGCATGGTAATCGTTTTGGGCTTTCGCAATAACCTTCTTAACGCCTAATTCCTTAAGAATCAGAGTTGTCAAAGTACTCGTTTGAATATTTTCACCAATCGCCACAATGACTTGATCAAAGTTACGAATCCCTAAACTTTTCATTACCGCTTCATCTGTTGTATCTGCGACTACCGCATGTGTCGCGATCTCACTATATTCATTTACGCGAGCTTCGCTTAAGTCGATAGCCATCACGTCCATGCCTAACGCATTTAATTCTCGGACTATACTGCCGCCGAAACGACCTAACCCTATCACAACGAATTCTTTTTCCATTTCTCTTACAACCTCCGCAAAAATAAAGATGAGACAAGGCTCTGTTCAATCATAGACAACCTATGATTGTGCCTCGCCTCACCTTAGACTTAATATTAATAATAACCTTCATCATTCTTACCTTCAACATAATCTTTGTTGAAGATGAATAATCTCATTAAGAAAATCAGTGATGGAACAAGCATCAATAATCCAACGACTGCCGCAATGGTTAAGGCCCATGCCATTGGGTCATCTGTTTTGTGAATGTCTCCATTGATATATGGATACAAGATGTATGGCCATTTACTTAAACCATAACCTGTCACGGCTGTAGCCATTTGAATCACAACTAACATAAATACTGTTCCCGGTGATTTTTTCATTATAGATAAAATCCAAGCTGCTAACAAGCATAATATACTGATTAAGAATAACCACCAGTATTGATTAACCGCAACATCAAAGTGTTGCTTGTTTTGACTGCGTAATGTGATGAAAGTAAATAATGATACTAAAGCCATCGGAGGACCCCAGAAAACAAACCACATACGAATAATATTATAGGCTTTCATGTTTTCTGCTTTGCGTGCATAATACGCAAGGAATCCTGATGAAATATACATTACTGAAACTAAAGCTAAGAATACAACTGCCCACGCAAATGGACTAAAGAATAAATCTAACCAATTTAAATCGACACCTGTACCTGAGCTTGTTTTATGAATATAGCCGCCTTCTGAGATAACAAGTCCCATACTTAATGCAGCCGGGATGAATAACCCAGATACACTATGCAAGACGAGCCAAGAGAATTTTGAATCTGGTCCATAGTTTTGGAATGCATAGAAACTACCGCGAATCGTAAGTAAGATTAAAGCGATAGATCCTGGCACTAACAGAACCGAACCATAATAGTACGCGAAATCTGGGAAGAAACCGACAATTCCTACGGTAAAGAATACTAAGAATACGTTTGTGACTTCCCAAATCGGGTTCAGATAACGACCGATAATCGGTACTAATGTGCTTTCAGTACCTCTTAATTTCGATTGTAAAATGAAGATACCTGCACCAAAGTCAATTGAAGCAATAACGATATACAAGAATAAGAACAGATACAAAACGATCATTCCAAATGCTGTAATACTCATGATGCTTCACCTCGGCTCTCTTCTAATTTTTCCACATCTTTATATGGCGGGTTATTCTTGAACATACGGATTAATACATATGCTGCAGTGAATAAGATGATAAAGTATATGACACCAAATGCGATGGTAACACCTGGTAAACCGCCTGCATGTGTAGCTGCTTCAGACACTCTCATGTAACCTCTTAAAATCCAAGGTTGACGGCCCATTTCTGTTAAGAACCAGCCGAACTCAATCGCAAGCATAGCTGCAGGACCTGTTAATAATATGCCATACAGCAATATTTTGTGTGTTGAGAACTTACGCCATTTCTTAACTAGTCGTGTTAAGACATAAATACCTGAAACAACGAAACAGAAGATACCGCTTGTCACCATTAAGTCAAAGAAGTAATGGACAATTAACGGTGGCTGTTCATTTTTAGGGAATTCATTCAAGCCTTCTACTTCTGTATTGATATTGTTGTCAGATAAGAAGCTGAGTAATGCTGGGATTTTAATCGCACCATGCACTTCTTGATTTTTCTCATCTAGTACACCAAACAGAACTAAGTCTGCACGTTTTTCAGTATCATAATGCCATTCATATGCTGCTAATTTTTCAGGTTGTTCATTGTGTAAGAACTTCGCTGATAAGTCTCCAGCAAGCATAGAACCTAGTGTAAAGACTAAACCGACAATCATAGTCATTTTCAATGCTTTCTTATGATATTCTCTGTCTTTTTCAAATTTATTTTTCAATAATTTAAATGCTGCAATCGCCGCTAAAATAAAGGCCATTGTCATAATTGCTGTAGTAATTACGTGGAAGGCTCTGACACCAAATGATGAGTTGAACATTGCTGCTACTGGATCAACATGAATCATTTTGCCGTTTTTCAATTGGAAACCTTCAGGCGTATTCATAAATGAGTTCACTGATGTGATGAAGAAGGCAGATAATGTACCGCCTAATACCACTGGAATACTCATAATCAAATGTGTCCATTTGTTTTTGAATCGTTCCCAAGTGTAGAAATAAATACTAAGGAAAATTGCTTCAAAGAAGAATGCGAAGACTTCCATGAATAATGGCAAGGCAATCACGTGTCCTGCAATCTTCATAAATTGTGGCCAAAGTAATGACAGCTGCAACTCGATAATCGTACCTGTTACAACCCCTACCGCAACAGTTACCGCATAACCTTTGGCCCATCTCTTAGCTAATGTAATATATTTTGCGTCATTTCTTTTAACACCAAGAAATTCAGCAATTGCGAACATAAGCGGCATCCCCACACCGATAGTCGCGAAGATAATATGCACAGCTAAGGTCATGGCAGTTAAAAATCTGCTCAGTTCTACTGCTTCCATAATATCACCCTGTTTTTCTCTATATTTTTGTTACTGTCTAATGCCCGCAACGTCTCAGATGAAATGTGGAGGAAATTGTTTACACAAAATCCAAAAAAACTTGAAACATTCAAATATAGGCGGTTAGCTTGATTTTTAATCGTCCCTTTAATACAGTAAACACATCAATAAAATGTAAAGGAAGATAAAACATGCCGAACGTAGTCATTTATACACAAAACGACTGTCCACCTTGTCAGTTTGTGAAAAATTATCTCGATCATCATCACATTGCATACACTGAGAAAAATATTTCAAACTCACAATACCGCAATGAAATGATAGATTTCGATGCATTTTCAACGCCATTTATCTTAATCGGTGACACACCTATGTATCAAGTGGACATAGATAAAATCAACACATTACTCGATATCGATAAAGACTGACTTAAAAATGAATGCACTCTATTTTAAATTACCTTTAAGGTAAATGATTCAAACAATTATGCTGTAATCTGCGTTCATAGACACAGTACCTTATATGTTACGCTCTCATATGCTAGTTTACAATTATTCTAATCAAGATTTTCATTATATTTATACAAAATTTAAATCTTTGTCACAAATTTGTAAAACACACAGTATATACCTCGCAATTAAATTACTTGTAAGTTGATTACATTACTCAAATAATAAGTAAATGTTTGTACACTAATAAAACCGCGATGAAAATGAATTGGACATTCATTTCATCACGGTTTTTATTAATATTTTATCAATGATTATGCATGTTTCGTATAGTCTTCTACTAAAGCAACAACTTCTTCTGATGTTGCACAGTTCACTGCTTTCGCTGCTAAGTCTTTCATTTGCGCTTCGCTTAAGTTTCTGATTAAACGACGTGCTTTAAGGATTGAAGTTGCACTCATAGAGAACTCATCTAATCCAAGACCTAACAATAATGGAATTGCAGTTTGGTCTCCGGCCATTTCGCCGCACATACCTGTCCATTTACCTTCAGCATGAGACGCTTCGATAACACGTTGTACCAAGCGTAAAATAGCTGGGTTATATGGTTGGTATAAATAAGACACACGTTCTGACATACGGTCAGCTGCCATTGTATATTGGATTAAGTCATTTGTTCCGATACTGAAGAAGTCTACTTCTTTCGCAAAGACATCAGCAAGTGCTGCTGTCGATGGAATTTCAACCATGATACCGACTTCGATATCATCTGAAACTTCAACACCTTCATTTTTAAGGTTTTGACGTTCTTCTTCTAATAATGCTTTCGCATCACGGAATTCTTGAATTGTCGCAACCATTGGGAACATAATGTTTAATTTTCCGTATACTGAAGCACGTAATAACGCGCGTAATTGCGGACGGAAAATTTCTGGTTGTGCTAAGCACAAGCGGATTGCACGATAACCTAAGAATGGGTTCATTTCTTCAGGTAAGTCTAAATAAGGTAATTCTTTGTCTCCACCGATATCTAATGTACGAACAACCACACGTTTGCCTTTCATTGCTTCAAGAACTGCTTTGTATGCCTCAAATTGTTCGTCTTCAGTCGGCATTTGATCTCTACCCATATATAGGAACTCAGTACGATATAATCCGATACCTTCTGCACCATTTTCAACTACACCAGGTAAATCGTTTGGTGTACCGATGTTTGCAGCTAATTCTACATGATGACCATCTTCTGTTACAGATTCAGCATCACGTAATTTTTGTAATTCTTGTTTATCTTTGAAGAAGTTATCACGTTTTTCTTGATACTGTGCTACAACTTCGTCACTTGGGTTAACAATAACATCACCTGTCATACCATCAACAATAATGATGTCGCCCGCTTCAACTTCCTCAGTAATCGTTTTAGTACCAACGACTGCTGGGATTTCTAAAGAACGGCTCATAATTGCAGAGTGAGATGTTCTGCCTCCAATGTTTGTCACAAATCCTTGCACATATTGTTTGTTCAACTGTGCAGTATCTGAAGGTGTCAAGTCATTCCCGATAATAACGACACTTTCATCAATGATACTTGGGTTTGGTAAATCCACACCTAAGATGTGTGCTAATACACGTTTAGAAACGTCGCGAATATCTGCTGCACGTTCTGCCATGTATTCGTTGTCCATTGATTCAAATATTGTGATAAATTGATTTGAAACATCTGTTAACGCTTGAGCAGCATTAACGTTTTCATTTTTAATTTTTTCTTCAATAGGTTGGATAAGTTCTGGATCTTCAAGCACTAATAAATGTGCATCGAAGATAGCCGCTTTATCTGCGCCTAATTGTTGTTCGGCATTGTTTCTGATTTTAGTCAATTCAACTTTTGATGTGTTAAGTGCGCCGTTAAATTTAGCAACTTCAGCCTCTGTATCAGTCACTGTTCCGTTATCAAACGATAGGTCAGGTTCTACTAATAGATAGGCTTTTGCGATTGCGACACCATCAGATGCCGCAATCCCTCTAATATTTTTAGTCATATTAGTTAGTTAAACCTTCTTTAGATAAAACGTCAGTGATAGCTTGAATTGCATCAGCTTCGTCGCTTCCGTCAGCATAGATAGTAATGTCAGCATCTTTACCTACGCCTAAGCTCATAACACCCATAATTGATTTTAAGTTGACTTTTTTACCGTTATATTCAAGTTGAATATCTGAATCAAATTTTGAAGCTGTTTGTACAAGCATTGTAGCTGGACGAGCATGAATACCTGTTTCGTCGATGATAGTGTATGATTGTTGTTCCATAATAATCTTTCTCCTTCGCATCCATTAATTGGTGAGTGACTCACCTGAACATTATTACACCTTAACATTACCAAAATATGACGCTAAATTCAATTTGTTTAATCCATACAGGGCAATGAATTTAGCGTTTTTGTGAAAATATGCACAATTTAATTGACAACTCGGTTTTAAATTAATTTTTTGGCAACGTTTTCACATTTATCGATGTGCTCGTCACCTAATTTTTTCATGAAATAATAACTGATTGATGCTGCGATTGCTTGACCGACAACCGGGAACCATCTTGTTTGTTTCGCAGCTGTACGTTTAGCAACATCTTTAACGACCATTTTCAAGATACCTTTTGAAACCGTACGTCCGATGAATTGACTGCCTTGGATTGATGCTGCGACTAATACACGTTCTTTTAAATCATCACTCATACGGTTCACTTCTTTATGATCTAAACCGTAAATTTTATTAATATCTTCTATAATATCTTTCATCAGCTTTAAATCGACCCCAAAATCTAATCCTGGAATCGGAATGACACTTGCTGAAGATGACAATAATGCTTTCTTTCTTACTAATTCTTCAGCGCGTTCACGTCTTTTTGCTAAATCCTTTTTATTCTTCGGTAAACGCCCCTTACCTACGACCGGATCAATTTTCAACATTTTATTTCCAATTTTGTCTGTAGATTTTTTTATGAATTTATCTTTAATCCCCATAATAGTCCTCCTCGATTATTACTTCTTCCACTTTTTCTGATACCCGAACAAAGACTACTTTTAAATATTTTGATGGTTTATAGTGCGGATGTGTTTTAAAATCTTTCGGAAGTCCCATTGATTCTAAAATTTCAAAATCTACATCTTGTGCATCAAGCGTTCTCTTAATCATGTTTTTAAACGCTTTTGAAGTTAACGCACTTGAGTTTGTACTTAAAATTAAAGTACCTCCATCATTTAAAACAGGTAAAGCTTCTTCAATCAACTTATGATAGTCTTTTTGAACCGTAAAGACTTTCTTTTTATTACGCGCAAAACTTGGCGGATCAATAACAATCGTGTCATAAGCCTTATTGTGTCTTGCCGCATAATGATAGAAGTCAAACGTATCCATGACATAAATATATTGTGTTTTCGGGTCAATACCATTTACCCCAAAATTCTCCTCTGTCAAACCTCTAGAACGATTTGCAAGGTCGACACTAGTCGTTTCTGCTGCTGTTTGTGCTGCAATGACAGAGAATGCCCCTGTATAACTAAATAAATTCAAAACACTGCGGTCAGGTGCATAAACATCACGTAATTTTTTACGCACTTCTTTTTGGTCTAAGAAAATTCCTGTCATCGGTCCATCATCTAAATCAACATTATAGAACGTAAAGTTTTCTTCAATAACAATTGGGAATTCCGGTGCTTCCCCTGTTACGAAACCACTAGATACTTCACTGTCTTTAAAACGTGTCTTCTCAAAAATTGAAGTATAAGGAAAGACAGCTTGAACAGCTTCTAAAATATAAGTTCTGAACGTATAAATCCCTTTTGAATACCATTGGATTAATAAATGACGATCGTAGTAATCAATTGTTAAACCGCCGACACCGTCTCCTTCTGCATTAAACAATCTGAATGCATTTGTACCATCGATATCAAAGTAGTATTGACGATAATCTAAAGCTTCTTCAAATAGTGCTTCAAAAAATTCTTGATTAATTTCTTCTTCAGCATCATAGCTTAAGACCCAACCTAATCCTTTATGTTGGCGCCCAACGTATGCTGTCGCAATGTATCGGCCATCATCAGTCACAATATGAAAAATATCACCATCTTCTAAATGACTATGTTCATAAATATCTTCTTCATCCACTAATGGATACTGATTTAAATACTTTTGTTCTTTACCTTTATTTAATACTGCTGTCTTCATATTATTATTCCGCCTTCTATGTGTAGTTACTTTTATCTTAACGTATCAGACGCTTCCTTTCTAAAAAGAACGTCTCAAATCCATTAAAAAAGCCGAGGAAACTTAAGTTCCTCAGCTTTTGTGTGATTCTGCTTTAGCTGGCGTACGTAATTGAATAATAAACGCAATCGTAATCGCCACAAGCATAATAAATAAAATCGGTGTAATAAAAATGGATAATAATAATCCATGAATCATAATATTGACAAATTCTGTCAACAATTTAAAGAATAAAATACTCACCATAAACAACTGCGCATAATACAATTTACCGCGTAAGAAATGCGTCAATGTTGTAATAATATAAGCGATAATCACAAGCAACAATAAGAAGAGTGTGATCCACTCGATTACATATGATGTTTGTGATAATTCCCAATCACCTGACATAAACAAGCCATTACGGTTGTTTAATTCTAGTAAGGTAAATAGGAATAAAATCGCACCGCAAATCAATTCAACGATACCCGGTTTAATCCATTTTGGACGACGCATCCAAGTTGGGAAATCGTCTTCTTGCAGATTAACTTTATCTTTAACTGCTTTTTTGAAACTATCTCGTTTTCTTCTGATTTTCTCTAAATCAATACTTCTGCGTGTTCTGTATGTCAATTCTTGTGTACGTTCTTGAATTTCACGCAGCTGTTCTTTCGTTTGGCTAATTGTGCCGTTCTTATCTGTACGTGAATACAACATTTCTTCGCCTAATTCTGCTTTAGTTAGCGGTAATGATCTTCTAAGGAATAAGAAATTCCAAATAGACATTTGACCTAAACACCACATGACAACGAAGAATGCGTTGACACTTAAAATATCAATTAACGCAATTTCATGACTTTCGATTCTGCCATATAACGAAATTTGAGAAATTAAATAACTGATTCCGTACGTACAGATAATCCATAGATAGTGCTCTTTTTGGTGCGCACTGTTCAACTCATCCTTGTACACAATGTATCCGATATGCACAATAAACGGAACCACGAATACAATCGCAAAGAAGCCGTAAACTTGTGTCATAAAGACGATTGTGATGAGGAAGAAAAAGATTCCTATTATAAGGAAGAAAATTGAGATATCATAATCATATTTTGTAGTCATAAATAATAAATAGCCAATCCATAGCAATGCAACACCGAACAAGATAATCAAGATGGCGCTGACCACTGGGAAATGACCAATAAATTGACTCATAATCCGTATTATTTCAACAAAGAAAGCATTGATGAAATCCCACACATTATTAATATGTATGTCAACCTTGCTCCCCTTCGCAAGTTTATGGATAAATGAAAGATTGAGTAATACAATGATTCCAATGAAAAGTGAAACAATGCCAATAATCAAACTATAAATGATTTCAGCGTGCTTCTTTATATACGACATGTTTTTCACCTCATAGTTATTATATATGAACAATTCCATTGTGTCTTTAAAAATTAAAGTAAATCATTCTATGGTAGTATATTAGACTCAGACGCTATGCTCAATCCTAAATATACAATTTAACGTAATCTTAATGTGAACTTGCCTTTTTCATACCCGTTCTCTCTAGCTTAAATCTAAAATCACCTTGACAGAACCTATTAAAAAGCATACATTTAGTATAAATCTAATAAAGAAATACACTAGGGGTGTTTCGAACTGAGATGAAGCACAAAGCTTCAAACCCTTCGAACCTGATCTAGCTGAGACTAGCGTAGGAAAGTGTAAAGAATGAACTGGTTTAGGATTTCAGGGTAGAACCAGGGTATTCTGATGCTTATTTTCACGCTGCTTGCTAGACAAGTTTGCGTGTTTTTTTGTTTATATAGGAGGAATTGACATTATGTCTAAAGGACTTAAGCTTTCAGATATCTTAGTTACTGTGTTAATCGCAGTTATCTTTGCTATCATTTACAACATTTGGAACTTAGTGTATAAAGCCATGCAAGTGACTGGCTTACACTTAGAAGAATTATCTTACGGTATGTGGTTCGCAGCTGCTGTTGTTGCTTACTTAATCATTCCGAAAGCCGGTATTGCACTGTTAGCTGAATTCGCTGCTGGTGCTGGGGAAACAATTGTTATGGGACGCTTTGATATTGCGACAATTGTTTACGGCTTACTACAAGGTTTAGCGTGTGAAATTATTTTTGCGATTTTCCGTTATAAATCACGCAAATTAATGGTAGCAGTGCTCGCTGGTTTAGCAGCCGCATTAGTTACTTTCCCTATCGACTTCTACTATGGTTATTTAGGTGAAGTTGCTGGATGGAACTTATTCTTATATGTATTCTTCCGTTGTATCAGCGGGATTGTACTTGCTGGGATTTTCCCATATTATCTTGTCAAAGCTCTGGATCAGACTGGGGTTACAAAATTATTCCGCCCTGCTTCCAAAAAGGATTATGACAATTTGTAAGGAGACATAAACGTGTTACTTGCTCAAAATTTACGACTTAAATATCCAAATGCACCAGATAAAATATTTGATGGTTTAGATGTAGAAATACCTGATAAACAAAAGGTCTTATTACTCGGCCCTTCAGGCTGCGGTAAAAGTACCTTACTCAATGTATTAAGCGGCATTGTGCCGAACCTAATCGAGCTTCCAATGAAATATGACGCATTGGAAGTCGATTTAAATAGCGGCGTCATCTTTCAAGACCCAGACACACAATTTTGTATGCCGAAGGTTTATGAAGAACTCGCATTTGTGTTAGAAAATAAACAAGTGCCGAGAAAAGAGATGGACGCTTTAATTCAACAAGCATTAGCATCGGTCGACTTAGACGTTGGCCCTAAACAAACGGTTCAACAATTAAGCGGCGGTATGAAACAAAAATTAGCAATTGCTGAAACGGTACTTCAAGAAGCAGATACATTGTTCTTGGATGAACCGACTGCCATGTTAGATGTGGATGCGACAGAAGATTTATGGAATCAAATTAAAGACATGTGGCAAGAACAAACTGTCTTGATTGTAGAACATAAAGTGGAACACATTTGGGAACATGTGGATCGTGTTATTTTAATGAATCATCAAGGAGAAATCATCGCGGATGATACGCCTCAAGTGATTTTACACCAACACGAAGATTTGCTGACTGAATATGGAGTATGGCATCCAAAGGCTTGGGACCATGCACCTAAAGCTGAATTATTACCGAATAAAGACATAACGTCACGCTTCAAATATGAAAATGGTGAAGTCATACGTGGTAAGAAGACACTCATTCAAGTACCTGAACTCACAATCGGCGATGGTGAGTGGATTACCATCACAGGTAAAAATGGTGCAGGTAAAACCACTTTACTTGAGTCTATGATGCAATTGATTAAATATCGCGGAGAGATGTCTTATGATGGGCAACCGCTTCATAAAATTAAAGAAGCAGCAAAGCATATGTATCTGGTTTATCAAAACCCAGAACTGCAATTTATTACGAATTCTGTCTATGAGGAAATCTTCATCAACTTCAGCGGCGAAAGCGCAAAAGCTGAAACTGAAAAATTGATTGAATTATTGAATTTAGAAGCAGTTCGTGATCAACATCCCTTCGAATTATCAATGGGTCAAAAACGACGTTTAAGTGTTGCGACTGCTTTAAGTTCACGTGCTGACATTATTTTACTTGATGAACCAACATTTGGTTTAGACAGTCACAACACGTTTAATTTATTAAATCTTTTCCAACAACGTGTTGCACAAGGTCAAACGATTATTATGGTTACGCATGACCCACATATCATTGAACGTTATCCGACAAGACGTATCGAATTACGTGACCACATGTTATGTGAAGATGTGCTATTTGAAATGGAAGGTGAAACAAATGTATGAAGCATGGAAAAAGTATTTCACCTTCGTAGATGAAGTTAATATTATCACGAAACTTGGTTTAGGTATTTTCTTATTCTTCTTTGTGATTTTCATTCACAACTTTGATGTGATGATTTACCTAACCGCCTTGATGTTTTTATTCTTACTGATTTTTGGCGGTATGAAATTGAAGGTCACTGCCCTATTCGTACTTTACACTGTGATATTCAGTATCATCTCAGCACTCTTTATGATTTTCTACGGAGATGGTACACATACCCTATTTAAATTAGGCTTTATTCATATCACAACTGAAAGTTTAGTGAGAGGACTGCATTTGTCTATGCGTACAGATACCGTCACATTCTTCGGGATTGTGATGGCCTTCACGTCTCAAATTGTGATGATCTTCTACAGCTTGATGCAGCATTTGCGTGTAAAACCAAAAGTAGCCTACGCGTTTATGGCTGCCATCCGTATGGTACCGTTGATTATCAGTTCATTCATTCAACTACGTAAATCATTGAAGATGCGTTATCGTATGGTAGATAAATCAAATTATCGCGGTTTCAAGCGTGTGAAACATTTAATTATTCCGTTGTTAAGTCAAAACATACGAAAAGCACATCAACTTTCGGTTGCTATGGAGAAAAAAGGATTTAAAGATGGTAAAAGAACGTATTATTACTACGCACCATTTAGTTATCGCGACATCTTATTTATCTTATTATTCGCGGCGATATTAATTATTTCTGTAATGTTAGCTCATTATTTACCAATTACAGGAATTACTGACGTACGTGGTTGACACAAGCATTTATAGTTCTTAAAATTTTTATCGGGCTGTGGTTGTCGAGCTGCAGCCCAACCAATATTTACATTTTCATTCATCCATATTTTTCCCAGCAGTGAACGGTCACCGATTCAACCGTTTACTGCTTATTTTTTATTTAACAAATATTATCGTTTAATTAAGTCAAAAGTCATATACATGTTATAATTGAAATAATCAGATTCACACAGAAAGATTGGGGGCAAAATTTCATGAAAAAACGTAATGATGCATACGAAAAAGGCTATCAACAAGCCGTCAAAGAAATTGAAACCATGTCAAAACTCAAAAATAAAAAGCGCCGTTTAAAACGTTACATTAAGAGCCGTAAACGTTCTTGGCGTTTCCATCAATTATTCAAGAGACGCAGCTCTCGCTACGTTTCTGGATATAAACAAGCTTATATTGATATGGCGAAATCATTGCCTGAAGAGTAAGGAAGTTCTGCTTCCTTGCTTTTTTATTTTGTCCCTACAATTTCATAATTAGAAGATACACGACTTAACAATAATTTATTCAAGTATTTTTCTGCATACCAAAAAACAGCCGATAGACAATGTACGGCTGTTTTTAGTATAAATCTATTCTTTTAAATTACGCTTCATGTTTAATTGCTTTATCACTGATGTCACGACGATAGAATAAACCTTCACTATCAATGGCATCTGCTTTTTTATAAGCATTTGCTTTGGCTTCTTTAACTGTTTTGCCTTCACCGATCACTAAGATAACACGGCCGCCAGAAGTAACGTAATCGTCTCCTTCTTTTTTCAAACCGCTAACAAATGTTTGACCATCTAATTCAAAGCCGCTGACTTTCACACCTTTTTCATATGAGCCAGGATAGCCTTTAGACGCTAACATCACGCCTACAACAGCTTCGTCTTTCCATTTGTATTCAATCGGTTTACGTGCTTCTAGGTCTAAAATGTGCTGCATTAAGTCGCTTTCCATACGTGTTAATAATACTTGTGCTTCAGGGTCTCCGAAACGTGCATTAAACTCGATAACTTTCGGACCTTCTTCAGTTAAGATTGCGCCAATATATAGGACACCGAAGAATGGATAGCCTTCTTCTTGCATTGCTTTCGCAATCGGTTGCGCAATTTCATCATTTGTACGTTTTAGTACATCTTCTGAAATATGAGGCACTGGGCAATACGCACCCATACCGCCTGTATTTGGTCCTTTATCGCCATCATATGCACGTTTATGGTCTTGTGCAATCGTATCGAAAGGTACAGCATAATCGCCATTCACAAAGGTCATGACAGAGTATTCTTCGCCTTCTAAGAATTCTTCGAATACAATTTTGCCTTGTTCTTCAGGATACAGTGTTTCGACTGCTTCTTTCGCTTCATCACGTGTCATCGCGATAATAACACCTTTACCTGCGGCAAGACCGTCTTTTTTCAAGACAACAGGAATCTTGCAATCTTCTACATATTTTAATGCATCAGATTTAGAATCCACTTCTACATATTCTGCAGTTGGGATGTCATATTTTTCCATAATACGTTTCGCAAATGATTTTGAACCTTCAATTTGTGCTGCTTTCGCACCAGGACCGAAGACTTTCACACCCGCGTCACGTAATTTGTCGCCTAACCCTTCAGTTAAAGGTTGTTCTGGACCGATGACTGCCCATTCAACTTCATGATCTACCGCAAATTTTACAATGTCATCATGTGCAGTTTCAGCAATTTCACCGTGCACTTCAGCGACAGTTTCCATTGCTGCATTTCCAGGAATTGCATACACTTGGTCAACAAGTTCAGATTGATTTAATTTGTGCGCAAGGACATGTTCACGTCCTCCGCCTCCGATTACTAATACTTTCATCTTTAGCATTTTCCTCCTGAATGATTAATGTTTGAAGTGACGTACGCCAGTCATTACCATCGCAATGCCGTGTTTGTCTGCCATATCAATAGAATCTTGGTCTTTAATAGAACCACCTGGTTGGATAATCGCTTTGATACCTGCTTTTGCTGCTAATTCTACTGTGTCATCCATTGGGAAGAAACCATCTGAAACTAATGCTACATTGTCATTAATTTCAATTGCACGTTCAATCGCAATTTCAGCAGAACCGACACGGTTCATTTGACCTGCACCGATACCTACAGTTTGATGGTCATTACTTAAGATGACAGCGTTACTTTTAACAGCTGCTACAACTTTCCAACCTAATTCCATTGCTTGCCATTGTTCTTCTGTCGGTTCAACTTTAGTCACAACTTTCATGTCATCACGTGAAATTGTTTTTGTATCTTTATCTTGAACTAAATAGCCACCTGATACAGATACAAATTCTTGTTCATCGTGATCCACTGCCATATCTACTTCTAATAAGCGAATGTTTTTCTTTTGAGTTAAGACTTCAAGCGCTTCCTCTGTAAATGAAGGCGCAATGACAACTTCTAAGAATATTGAATGTAATTTTTCAGCAAGTTCTTTTGAAACTGGACGGTTAACCGCAACAATACCGCCGAAGATAGATTGGCTATCTGCTTCATACGCATTTTGATATGCTTCTTCAATTGATTCGCCAACACCAACACCACATGGGTTCATATGTTTAACCGCTACTGCAGCTGGTTCTTCGAATTTTTTAACTAATGCTAATGTCGCATCAGCATCTTTAATGTTGTTAAAGCTTAATTGTTTCCCGTGTAATTGTTTAGCGCCTGCAATCGTATTGTTCGCATCTGATGTACGTACAAAGTAAGCAGTTTGTTGAGGGTTTTCACCATAACGTAATTGTTCTTTATTTTCTTTGAAGAAATTCACAATCGCATTATCGTAATCATTTGTATGTTCAAATACTTTAATCATTAATGATTTACGGAACGCTTCGTCTAATGTATTATTTTTAAGGTGTTCAATGACTGCGTCATATTCAGCAGGATCTACCACAGTTGTCACATGCTTGAAGTTTTTCGCAGCTGCACGTAACATTGTCGGACCACCGATATCAATGTTTTCAATCGCATCCATTTCAGTTACGTCAGGGTTTGCGACAGTTTCTTTAAATGGATAAAGGTTCACGACAACCATGTCGATAAGATCGATGCCTTTTTCTTTTAATTGTTGTAAATGTTCAGGTTTATCGCGATCAGCTAAAATACCGCCATGTACTGCTGGGTGTAATGTTTTTACACGGCCATCCATGATTTCATCAAATTTCGTTAAATCAGAAACTGATTTTACAGGAACACCCGCTTCATCTAATGCACGCTTTGTGCCGCCTGTAGAATACAACTCATAGTCTAATTCAACTAATGACTTCGCGAAGTCTACAATGCCAGTTTTGTCTGATACACTTAAAATTACTTTTTTCATGTTAGAAATTGCCCCTCTTATCGAATAATTTTTGCGATGACTCTAGGATAAAGTTCACATTCTAAATTTTTAATACGTTCTTCTAGTTGTGCTTTTGTATCATCTGGATAGATGTCGCATTGACTTTGTTCAATGATTTCACCTGTATCCATGCCACTGTCTACATAATGAACAGTAGAACCTGTCACTTTATCTCCACTTTCAAAGGCTTGACCAATTGCGTCAATGCCTTTGTATTTCGGTAATAAAGCCGGATGAATGTTTAAAATACGGCCTTCATACGCATTCAATAAATCTGGACCGATTAAACGCATATAGCCTGCAAGTATAATCCATTCCACTTCTTCTTCTTTTAACAATTCTAATAAACGTTGTTCATAATCACTTTTAGAATCAAAAGTTTTAGGAAGTGTCACATGGACAGGAATGTTTAATTTCTCTGCACGTTCAATCGCGAATGCATCGTCGTGATCAACATAAAGCGCTGTGATTTCAATATTATCTAATCTGCCGTCTTGAACTCGTTGTGCAATATTTTCAAAGTTGCTGCCAGAACCTGACGCAAAGATGGCTACTTTAGTCACGCTTTAACCCCCGTTAACTCGATAGGTTCTTCTTTACCTTCAACGATTTTACCGATTTTGAACGCTTCAACATTTTGAGCTTTTAAGATATCTAATGTTTTATCTGCGTCCGCTTCATCTACAACTAATGTGAAACCAATACCCATGTTGAAGATATTGTACATTTCTTCAGTTGCGATTTTGCCTGCTTCTTGTAACCAATCGAATACTTTAGGTGTATTGAATGATTGAACGTCAATTTCAGCAGTGACACCTTCAGGTAAAGCACGTGGAATATTCTCATAGAAACCGCCGCCTGTGATATGTGTCATCGCATGCAATTTCACTTGTTCTTTCACAGCTAATACAGGTTTAACATATAAACGAGTCGGTTCTAAGAAAGTGTCTAAATACGTACGACCATTATCGAATTCAGCATTTAAATCAACGCCTGATTCTTTAATTAAATGACGTACTAAGCTGTAACCGTTAGAGTGAATACCGCTTGAAGCTAAACCAATAATTACTTGTCCTGGTTTAACTGTTGAACCATCGATGTATTCATCTTTTTCAACTGCGCCCACTGCGAAACCAGCTAAATCGTATTCACCTTCGTGGTACATTTCGCCCATTTCAGCAGTTTCACCGCCGATTAAAGCTGTATTTGTTTCTTCACAACCATCGCTGACACCTTTAACAATTTGTTCGATGACTTCAGGTACAACTTTGTTTGTTGCGATATAGTCAAGGAAATAAAGCGGCTCTGCACCCGTTGTTAAAATATCGTTGACACACATAGCCACTGCATCGATACCGATTGTGTCATGTTTGTTGTGATCAATCGCAAGTTTCAACTTAGTACCGACACCGTCTGTACCAGAAACTAAGACAGGTTTTTGCATGTTTAATTGTGATAAATCAAACGCTGCACCGAATCCTCCTAGTCCACCTAGTACTTCTTTACGCATTGTACGTTGCACATGGCTCTTCATTCGCTCAACTGCTTCATATCCAGCATGAATATCCACACCGGCATTTTTATAAGAATCTGCTGCCACAGCTTTACACTCCTCTTCTTTTCAGTTCTTTAACTTCTGGTAATTGATGATCTACAATTTCAATTGGATAATTGCCTGTAAAGCAAGCGTCACACTCGCCTTTTGAGTCAAATTCTTTAAACACTTCATGCATGCCTTCTACAGATAAATACGTAAGTGAGTCTGCACCAATCATGTCTTTGATTTCATCGACACTATGTTGTGCTGCCATTAATTCTGCATGTGTAGACACATCGATACCGTAATAACATGGATCGACTAATGGTGGTGATGAAATACCCATATGCACTTCTTTCGCACCAGCAGATTTTAATGCTTTCACAATGTATTTACTTGTCGTACCACGCACAATAGAGTCATCAATGACAACGACACGTTTGCCTTCAATGACGTCTCTGATCGGCGCATGTTTCATACGTACTTGTTTTTCACGAACGCTTTGGTCTGGTGTGATAAACGTACGGCCGATATAACGGTTTTTCAATAAACCTTGTTCGTTTGGAATACCTGAGTATTCAGAGAAGCCTTTTGCTGCTTGTAAAGATGAATCTGGTACACCGATAACAATATCAGCGTCAATACCCATCTCACTTGCTAACTTCTTACCTAAAGCTTTACGCACATTATAGATAGAGTGTTTATGGAACTCTGAATCTGGACGTGCAAAGTATACATATTCCATTGAACACATATTATGGTGAATTTGGTTCGTGTACGTATCATAATCTATGTCATGGTCACCGCTGAATGTAATTAATTCACCCGGTTCGATGTCACGAATATATGTTGCACCGATTGCTTGGAACGCACATGTTTCACTTGCGACACAATACGCACCATCTACTTCACCTAACATGAGTGGACGTACACCATTGTTATCTCTAACCGCAGCAAGTTGATTAGTATTCAGCATGACACAGCTGAATGCACCTTTAACTTGATTCAATGCTGCTTTTTGGTTTGATTTAATGCTTGGAGATTTGCCTCTGATTAATAAATGCGCTAATACTTCTGAATCACTTGTTGTTTGGAAGACGCTGCCTTCAGATTCTAAAGCCTTACGAATTTGGACAGCATTCGTTAAGTTACCATTATGCGCAAGTCCTAAATCACCTTTTGAATGCTTGAACAAGAAAGGTTGAACATTGGCGATTTCACTGGCACCTGTTGTCGCATAGCGTACATGTCCAATCGCATGTTGGAATCCTTGTAAAGATTCTAATTGCGCGTCTGAAATAGCTTCAGTTAATAAACCCATGCCGCGTGCCCCAAACAGCGATTCGCCGTTTGAGCACACGATCCCAGCACCTTCTTGACCACGGTGTTGCAGACTATGCAACGCCATGTAAGTTAAAGTTGCTGCATGGGGGTGATTCCAAATTCCAAAGACTCCACATTCTTCGTTTAATCCGCGGATGTCATACATTGAGGAATTGCTCCTTCCCAAATTTCGTTTAACGTCGACACGTTTTCTTCTACAGTTGTTTGACCGTTTGTAACTTTGAACTTGTCATCCTCAGTGATAGTTCCGATTTCTTGTGCATTAGGAATATCTAATGATTGTCCTGCTTTAACTGCAACAATGTAACGACCTTGTGATTCACTGAATAATTGTGCATCAGTCACGTCTAATGTTGCATCTACACCTAAACCGTAGTGTGCACTGATTCGAGCTAACGAAATCAATAAGCCGCCTTTACCGACAGTTTGTACATGAGACGCTTTGCCGCTTCTGATTGCTTCTTTGATTTGTTCGCCTTTTTCAACTTCATTTGATAAGTCAAGTGCTTCTGATTCATGGTTGACTTTACCATATAATAATTTTTCGATTTGGCTGCCGCCGAAGTCATCGCGTGTTTCACCAACAACATACAATTTATCGCCTGCATGTGGGTGGAAATCATTTAAGTAATCGATGTCTTCAATTAAGCCGACCATACCTACTACAGGTGTTGGGAAGATAGAAGTACCTTTTGTTTCGTTATAAAGTGAAACGTTACCTGAAACAACTGGTGTTTTCAGAACTTCACATGCTTCTGCCATACCTTTTGTAGAATCAGTTAATTGTTGATAGATTTCTTTTTTCTCTGGTGAACCGTAGTTTAAGCAGTCTGTCATTGCTAATGGTGTTGCACCTACAGCAATTAAGTTGCGGTATGCTTCAGCAACGACCATTTTACCGCCTTCGTATGGTTGGTTGAATACATAACGTGCTTCGCCATCGATTGTAGAAGCGATTGCTTTGTTTGTACCTTCAACACGTACTACAGATGCTTGTAAACCAGATTTAACAACTGTGTTTGCACCAACTTGTTGGTCATATTGTTCGTATAAATAACGTTTTGACGCAATTGTCGGATGTGCTAATAATTTATGGAATACATCTTTAACATCTACATTGCTGTAGTCGTTTTTAGATGTGTTATATTCTTTTGCTTCACCTTCTAAAATATATACAGGTGATTCATCTGCTAATGGTTGTACTGGGATGTCTGCATAAACTTCATCATCATAAGTTAATACGAAACGATCTGTATCCGTAACTTCACCGATAACAGCACTATCTAATTCACGTCTGTCAAATAAGTCTAAGAATTTTTGTTCCGTACCTTTTTCAACAACAAGCAACATACGTTCTTGTGTTTCAGAAAGCATCATTTCGTATGGAGAGATTCCTTCTTCACGTACAGGTACTTTTTCTAATTGCATGTGTAAACCACTGCCGCCTTTAGCTGCCATTTCTGAAGAAGATGATGTTAAACCAGCTGCACCCATATCTTGGATACCGACTAATTCTGGGTAAGTGATTGCTTCAAGTGTTGCTTCCATCAATTTTTTACCTACAAATGGGTCACCGATTTGTACTGATGGACGTTTGCTTTCACTTTCTTCACTTAATTCTTCAGATGCGAAAGTTGCACCATGGATACCGTCACGGCCTGTTTTTAAACCAACGTAGATGACTGAGTTGCCGACACCTTTAGCTGTACCTTTTTGGATTTTATCGTGATCAATGATACCTACGCACATTGCGTTAACTAATGGGTTACCATCATAGCGTTCATCGAATTCGATTTCACCTGCTGTAGTTGGGATACCGATACAGTTACCGTATCCGCCGATACCTGCTACAACACCACGTAATAATGTACGGTTTTGGATTTCATCTAATTCACCGAAACGTAAGCTGTTTAATAAGTTGATTGGACGTGCACCGATTGATACGATGTCACGAATAATACCGCCGACACCTGTTGCTGCACCTTGGTAAGGTTCAATCGCAGATGGGTGGTTATGTGATTCAACTTTGAATACAACCGCTTGGTTATCACCGATATCTACGACACCAGCACCTTCACCAGGTCCCATTAAGACATGTTCGCCTGTTGTAGGGAATTGTTTCAAGAATGGTTTTGAGTGTTTGTATGAGCAGTGTTCACTCCACATTACAGAGAAAATACCAATTTCAGTAAAGTTTGGTTGACGACCTAAAATTTCGACAACTTTATCATATTCAGCGTCTGTTAATCCCATATCACGGTATAAATGTTCTGATTTAATTTCTTCGATACTTGGTTCAATAAACTTAGGCATTTTGTTCCCTCCAACTATTTACCATTGACTCAAATAATTTCACGCCATCGTCTGTTCCTAAAATTGATTCTAATGCACGTTCTGGGTGAGGCATCATGCCGCACACATTACCTTTTTCGTTAACAATACCAGCAATATCGTGGTAAGAACCATTTGGATTATCTTTATATTTCAAGATAATTTGATTATTATCTTCTAATTCTTTGTACATATCTTTTGTACAGTAGTAGCTGCCTTCACCATGAGCTACTGGGTATACTACTGTTTCACCTTCAGCATATGCTTTTGTGAATGGTGTGTTGTTATTTACAACTTCTAATGATTCGTTACGGCTCACAAATAAATGTGAACTGTTGTGTAATAACGCACCTGGTAATAAACCGATTTCTGTTAAGATTTGGAATCCATTACATACACCTAAAACAGGTTTGCCTTCATCTGCAAAACGTTTCACTTCTTTGATAACTGGTGCAACACTCGCCATCGCACCTGAACGTAAGTAATCACCAAATGAGAAACCGCCAGGGATTAACACCCCATCAAATCCTTCTAATGATGTCTCACGATAATCAACATACTCTGCGTCTACGCCTGTTTTCAAAGCTGCGTTCAACATATCTCTGTCACAGTTTGATCCAGGGAATACAAGTACTGCGAATTTCATTATGCATTCTCCTTTTCGTCAACTACTTTATAGCTGTACTCTTCAATGACTGTGTTCGCAAATAATTTTTCACTTAAAGTTGTAACGATATTATGAACCGCTTCATCTGTTGCTTCGTCCACTGTCATGTAAAGTAATTTACCTACACGGATATCATTCACTTGGTTATAGCCTAAGTCATGTACGGCACGGTTAAGTGCTTGTCCTTGTGTATCTAATACCTGTGGTTGTAATGTGATGTGCAATTCGATAGTTTTCATTATTTAAGATCCTCCAGTTTATTTAAGAAAGTTTGATAAGTCTCGATAATTGAACCGCGGTCTTCACGGTATACGTCTTTGTCAAAATTAGTGTCACTGTCTTTTTCCCAAATACGGCAAGTATCTGGTGAAATTTCATCTGCTAAAAGAATTTGACCATCTTTTGTACGGCCGAATTCTACTTTGAAGTCAATCAAACGTAAGTTGATACTATCAAGCAATTCAACTAACGCTTTATTAACGCCTAATACCATTTCTTTCAATTGTGCAATTTCTTCAGTTGTTGCGATGTTTAATAATCTTACATGGTCATCTGTCACTAAAGGGTCATTTAAAGCATCATTTTTATAGAAGAATTCTACAAGTGGTGTTTCAAATTTTTGTCCTTTTTCAAAACCTAAGCGTCTTGTGATAGAACCTGCCGCAATATTACGTACGACCACTTCTAACGGAATTATTTCTACAGATTGAACAAGTTGTTCAGTCTCAGACGTTTGTTTGATAAAGTGGCTTTTGATGCCTTTTTCTTTAAGGTGTTCAAACAAGATTGAAGTGATTTTATTATTTAAGCGGCCTTTACCGTCAATATGGTCTTTTTTCGCACCATTGCCGGCAGTCACTTCATCTTTGTATTCCACGCGTAATACGCCGTCTTCATCTGTTGAGAAAATTCGTTTTGCTTTACCTTCGTATAATAATGACATTATTTTGCTCCTCCTCTAAAGGTTGCCAACATGTCTTGTTCAGTTTTATCAATGTCATCAGTTAAAACTGTCATGTGACCCATTTTTCGTGCTGGTTTTCTAGATGCTTTGCCATAAATATGAACATGCCATTCAGGATGATCGCCGAATTCATCTTCAAGTAAATCTAAATCCTTACCAAGCAAGTTCATCATGACAGCTGGTTTTAAAATTTCGATGCGTTCTGGTAATTTTTGACCCGTAACCGCTAAGATGTGTGTATCAAATTGTGAGAAGTCACAAGCTTCAATAGAATAATGACCAGAATTGTGAGGTCTTGGTGCAATTTCGTTTACATATAAGTTGTTATCTTTATCAATAAAGAATTCTACTGTAAATGTACCCACAAAATGCACTTTTTCTTTAATTTTATCTACTTCTGCACGTGCTTCTGCTTCTTTATCAGAACGTGCGGGTACGATTGTTTTAAATAAAATTTGGTGACGATGTTCGTTTTCTTGTAATGGGAAATAAACGGTTTGACCGCCATTTCCAATTGTCACAGTTAATGACACTTCTTTATAAAGGTCTAAGAATTTTTCTGCTACACATTCTTGTACTTTGATTAATGATTCAGCCTCTGCTAAATCTTCTTCTGAACGTACTAGCACTTGACCTTTACCGTCATAACCGCCGAAACGTGTTTTCACCATAAATGGATAATCTAATTTTTCAACAGCATGCTCTAAATCTTCAGCATTTGTGATTTGTGCATACGGAACGATTTTCGTACCTGCTGATTCTAATGTTTGTTTTTCAGTTAAACGGTCTTGTAATAAATGGATGGCTTGATAGCCTTGAGGAACATTAAATTCTTTTGTGAGTGTTTCTAATTGATCTGCAGCAATGTTTTCAAATTCATATGTTACAACATCAGAAGCTTCACCAAGTTGTCTTAATGCATCTAGGTCATCATAAGCTGCATTAATAAATTCATGTGCTACATATTGACACGGTGCTTCTTTGTCTGGATCTAAGACGATGACTCTAAAGCCCATTTTTTGAGCAGATTGTGCCATCATTTTGCCAAGTTGTCCGCCGCCAATAATACCGACAGTTGATCCAAACTTTAATTTACTGAAGTTCACTTTGCATCTCTCCTACTTTATCTACTAGTGATTGCTGATAAGCTTCTAATTTCTCTTTCACTTCATCGCTTTGAATACTTAAGATTCTCGCTGCAAGGATTCCAGCATTTTTCGCACCTGCTTTACCAATTGCAGTAGTTGCAACTGGAATTCCGCCAGGCATTTGGACGATTGAAAGTAATGAATCTAAACCTTTCAAACTCTTAGATTCAATCGGAACGCCGATAACTGGTAATGTCGTCATTGAAGCAACCATACCAGGCAAGTGTGCTGCACCGCCTGCGCCTGCAATAATAACGTCATAACCGTTCAATCTTGCTTCTGTCGCAAAATCAAACATCAGTTTTGGTGTACGATGTGCTGAAACGACTTTCTTATCGTACGGGATTCCAAATTGATCTAACATCTGACAACTTTCTGACATCATATCCCAGTCAGATGAGCTGCCCATAATAACTGCCACTTTCAAATTGAACACCCTTTCAATTATTTGAAATTTTAATCTAGTAAGTTGTATATTACAGATATAGCATAACAAATCAAGTCATGCTTTTTCAATCAAAAATCGAACTTTCTCATGAAAATTCAATTAAAATTCCGGATTTTCATGTAAAATAGTTGTATTGCACTTCAAAACACTAATGAAAGTTCGAAAAATTATTAGGAGGAATTTACACATGGTTGCAAAAATTTTAGATGGCAAACAAATTGCTAAAGATTATCGTCAAGGATTGCAAGATCAAGTTGAAGCGTTGAAAAAAGAGGGCTATACGCCGAAACTATCAGTTATTCTTGTAGGTAACGATGGCGCAAGCATGAGCTATGTAAGAACAAAAAAGAAAGCTGCTGAAAAAATCGGCATGATTTCTGAAATTGTTCATTTAGAAGAAACAGCTTCAGAAGAAGAAGTATTAAATGAATTAGAACGTTTAAACAACGATGACTCTGTCAGCGGTATCTTGGTTCAAGTACCTCTTCCAAAACAAGTCAGCGAACAAAAAGTTCTAGAAACTATCAACCCAGCAAAAGACGTTGACGGTTTCAACCCAGCAAACATCGGTAAATTGTATATTGATGAACAAACATTCGTACCTTGTACACCACTAGGTATTATGGAATTATTGAAAAATGCGGATATTGATTTAGAAGGTAAAGAAGCAGTTGTTATTGGACGTTCTCATATCGTTGGACAACCTGTTTCAAAACTATTATTACAACAAAATGCGACAGTGACTATCTTACACTCTCGTTCAAAAGACATGAGCAAACATCTTAAAAATGCAGACGTTATTGTCAGCGCTGTAGGTCGTCCAGGTTTAGTCACAAAAGACGACGTTAAAGAAGGCGCAGTTGTCATTGATGTGGGTAACACACCAGATGAAAACGGCAAACTAAAAGGTGACGTTGAATATGATGAAGTAAAAGAAATTGCTGGCGCAATCACACCAGTTCCAGGCGGCGTTGGCCCAATGACAATTACAATGGTGTTAAACAATACGTTATTAGCTGAAAAAATGCGTAGAGGTTTAGATAAATAAAATCTTAACTTTTCAGTAAAGGTACATTGAGGGGTATCTAAAGAAAAGAGCGGTCGGCTTGCTTTTGAACTGCTTCCCGTCAAGTAGACAGGTAAAAATAAAAAAATTTGTTGGTAACTCAAAAAATATATTT
>NZ_KV840354.1:0-725 GCF_001839185.1 Staphylococcus sp. HMSC65H10
ACCTAAATTCAGAGCGTGGGATTCGTTAGAAAATAAAATGAGATATGACATAGGCGTTATTGAATTTAATGCATTCGATAAAAACGTTAGTGCATTAGCTTTTAATCATCACCTTGACGACACGGGTTACGGGGAAGTTGATAACTCGCAATCTGAATATTACGATGCCCTTTGTTTTAAACTAATGCAGTACACTGGTCTGAAAGACAAAAACGGTACAGAGATTTATGAAGGGGATATTATCGACAAAGGTTATTTAAATGGAGTTCACGATGAAATTGGTGTAGTTACATTTGGTACTGGCTTTGACAGTGACGGTTCCCAATCTGAAAGTTGGTTAGGTTGGGTGACAGATAAAGGTTCGTCAGTTCTTGATGTCCATGAAAAATGTGAGGTAATTGGTAATGTATTTGAAAATAAAAATTTATTAAGTGAGGATGATATTGAGTGAAACCACGTGACTATGAGAAGGCTTGGCATACGCTGAAAGAAAAGATGCTGTCAGATTACGTGAAAACACATAAAGCAGTTGAAAAGATTATTAAGCCTAATAATCAGTACCACTTATTCCAAGTGGCGAATGCAATGGTAGGTAAAAATGAATTGCAAAGATTGTTAGAGGTCATGGACTACTTAGATGAAACAAATGAGTTCAGTAATTTACTACATGATCTAGAGAGGGGCAGTGAGTGATGAAATACAAATACATGGAAAAACAAGTAGAA
>NZ_KV840355.1:0-33002 GCF_001839185.1 Staphylococcus sp. HMSC65H10
TTTTAGCTCACCAGTCCTATTTGACAGAGAGCCATTTTTTAATGTCAAATTTTAGGGTAAACATATGAGTGAACAGATATTAGGATTTTGAATTTCTAAGTAAGAATGTATGATTTTACTCTATTTTCATGTACAATATGAGACAGTAAACAATTGAGGAGACGACAAAGATCATGGAATATTTAGGGCAATTTGCGATTGCGCATTTGATTATGCATGTGCTTTGTATCTGTGTCGCATATTGGGCATTGAATGCGATTAGGTTGGATCAATTCTTTAAAAAGGGTTATCCTGTCCAAGTACAAGTGCTGATTATATTTCTTGCGATTTTAATCGGAACAGGAGTTAGTAATTTCATCATAGATTTATTGCAATTTTCAACGCAACTTAAATATCTTGGCCGCTAATCGTTTGAGTGTAATTCAAATGTTTTTCCATATATAATAATAGGTAATAGAAGAGATGAGAAATTTTTAAATTGAAGATGTTCAGGAGTTAAAAAGTGGAGGAGTAGTAATGAATAGAGATAGAATGATTATTAAAGGCGGAAATCGTCTAGTAGGAGAAGTACAAGTTGAGGGAGCAAAAAATGCAGTATTGCCAATTTTAACTGCATCATTGTTAGCTTCAAAGGGAACGAGTACATTACATAATGTGCCTGAGTTAAGCGATGTTGAAACGATTAATAATGTACTTTCAACGCTTAATGCTGAAATTGAGTACCATAAAGAGGATAACAGCGTGACAGTTGATGCGACGAAACAATTGAATTCAGAAGCACCTTATGAATATGTCAGTAAAATGCGTGCGAGTATTTTAGTCATGGGTCCATTGCTTGCACGTTTAGGTCATGCAAAAGTAGCTTTACCAGGCGGTTGCTCTATCGGAAGCAGACCGATTGAACAACATATCAAAGGATTTGAAGCACTAGGTGCCAAAATTCATTTAGAAAACGGCTTTGTCTTTGCTGAAACTGCAAATGGTTTAACAGGTGCAGAGATTCACTTAGATTTCCCAAGTGTAGGTGCTACACAAAATATCATCATGGCAGCTTCATTAGCAAAAGGTAAATCTGTTATCGAGAATGTTGCACGTGAACCAGAAATCGTTGACCTAGCAAACTACATCAACGAAATGGGCGGAAATGTAACTGGTGCAGGAACAGATACAATTACGATTCATGGTGTCGAAGCGTTACATGGTGTAGAACATGCGATTATCCCAGATCGTATTGAAGCAGGTACATTACTTGTAGCAGGCGCTATTACAAGAGGCGATGTTTTAGTTAAAGGTGCAATTAAAGAACATTTAACAAGCTTGTTGTATAAACTAGAAGAAATGGGTGTCAACTTATCATATGAAGATAAAGGTATCCGAGTATCTGCAGAAGGTGAATTGCAACCAGTAGATATCAAAACATTACCACACCCAGGATTCCCTACAGATATGCAATCACAAATGATGGCGTTATTGTTAACAGCTGAAGGACATAAAGTCATTACAGAAACTGTCTTTGAAAATCGCTTTATGCATGTTGCTGAATTCAAACGAATGAATGCTCAAATTACGGTTGAAGGACGCAATGCAAAAATTACAGGTAAAAGCCATTTACAAGGCGCACAAGTGAAAGCAACTGATTTACGTGCTGCAGCAGCATTGATTTTAGCCGGTTTAGTGGCTGAAGGTACTACTGAAGTTTCAGAATTACAACACTTAGATAGAGGTTACGTAAACTTTAACGGTAAACTTAAAGCTTTAGGTGCTGATATTGAGCGTGTTAATAAATAAGTAAGTAGGGGATTAAGATGATTAAACGCTTTTATTTTAAAGTGATAAAATTACCGATTGGTTTTCACATACTCATCGTTATGCTTATGATGCTTTTGATGTTTTTCATCGGTATGTGTATCGGTTTTATATTGAATCATCAAAATCCGCTTAATATATTTGAATACCAGACTTGGTATCATTTCAAGCAAATTTTTGGAGGCTAGTAACATGGAAACAATTTTTGACTATAACCAAATTAAAAACATTATCCCACACCGCCAACCTTTTTTATTAATTGATAAAGTTGTTGAGTATGAAGAAGGTCAACGTTGTGTGGCTATTAAACAAGTATCAGGTAATGAACCATTCTTCCAAGGTCATTTCCCAGAATACGCGGTTATGCCAGGCGTGTTGATTACTGAAGCATTAGCACAAACTGGTGCAGTTGCGATTTTAAACAGTGAACAAAACAAAGGTAAAATCGCATTATTCGCTGGTATTGATAAATGTCGTTTCAAAAAACAAGTTGTACCTGGTGATACATTACAGTTAGAAGTTGAAATTACTAAAATGCGTGGACCAATTGGTAAAGGCACTGCGAAAGCAACTGTTGATGGTCAATTGGCATGTAGCTGTGAATTAACATTCGCAATCCAAGATGTATAAGCTGATATAAAAAGACTGAGACAATAGATATAAAGCATTGCTTTAATTCATCTATATTGTCTCAGTCTTTTTTTAATCTTCTCTTTTTTCGTCTTTTAAACGTGGTTTTGATTGCATCATACGGTTGAATGAAGTCTTCAATTCTTCACCAGATAATCCATCATCTACAAGCTGTGCTAATAAATTTTCAGCATAAACTTGTCTTAATGTATAGACGTGGCAATCAAAAATAATAGACATACGCTCATTATCGTATAATGAAATATTTTTAATCGTTGCATCGAATAATGCAGGATCATTAGAAGGACGTGTAATCACAACACGTATATCTAATAATGTTTCATCATCCATATATTCTTTCATAATATCGTAGTGGTTACTGGAGATTACAATTTCTAACAACCAGCCGGTGCCGCTTTGTTCTTTATTGATAATTACACCATCATAGAGTTCATATTCTATAACGCCACCGTGTTCAGTGACAATTTGGAATCTGACTGCTTTAAATGTTTTCAATTGAAGTCACTCCAATCTTTTTAAAATCTGCAAATTTTTTCTTTCTGATTCTAGTATAGCGTAAAAGATAAAAATATTTGAGAGATAGTACAGAAAATTAACCAATCAACTATAAAATTTCTCTTAATTTGTGTTTTGACGATATGTATCAATCTGAATATGATAGTAACCAAGGAGGTGACAAAATGCTTAATAAAATCGTTATTGTAGGAAGATTGACGAAACAACCTCAATTGACAGCAAAGGAGGAATCAGACATTGTATACTTTAGTGTTGCGACAGAACGTCATTATAACTATCAAGGCCAGAACAAACAATCTGTAGACTTTATTAATTGTAAGGCTTTTGGCAAGATTGCCCGAAATATTGCCAGCTATACACAAAAAGGATCGCTTGTCGGTATTACTGGCTATATGCATTCCTACAAATATGAAAAAGATAATCAAACACATTTCGGTATGGAGCTGGTTGTAGAAACAATCAAATTCATCTCGCATCCGAATGACAATTCAAGTTGTCAATTCTCATCACACCATGCACAAACGGACACTTTGATGGGTGAATATGAAGGAAGCCCGTCCTTCGACGCCATTCATCTCTAACTACCAAGTTATCCATTGACATTATATATGCTTAACTGCATATCTCCCAAAATCAAATTGCAACAACCAGCATGATGTATCCATCTCTATCCTGTTCAAAGTATCATGCTGTCCTCTCGTTAATTAAAAGTAATTCATTATGATGTTAGAATTATCCTTCTTTCTATTATAGGAAGGTTCCTATAATCTATTCCAAACTCTATTTTTAAACTCTATTTAGTCCAACGCATAGCTTTTACTGCGAAAGATGCTTGGATTGCTCCATTTTCAATTTTGTACTTTCAACTTAATCCATAAAAAACTCTTTAAATATACTAATACTCACCAAGACTTTGCATAAATTTCACTTTATGCAGGGTCTTTTTTCATAAAAACTACGTTTGACAGAGAAGAAATCGGGTTTTATTGCGGTTTTTTCTAGAAGTTTTAGCAGATGTAAAGGGTAAAATAACCCTTCAATTATCTGAAAGATTACATAAATGTTACATAGGTTAAGAGTCAAAATTCAGTTCGAATGTGATATTAATAGGATTTGAAGTGATGATAAGATATCTAACTATTTTATTTTAATGTAATTTACACGTAAAATTAAGCTGTATTTTTTTATTTCGTTGTAACCTACACCCTGATTTCAGATGATATAGTTGTAATTGCAAATTGATGATATTAATCACACGAAAAAACAATTACCTTATAGGAGGATTTTTAGAAATGAAAAAATTATTAGTAGCTTCATCAGCAACAGCAGCATTATTCGCAGTAGGAGTAGGAGCAGAAGCTCACGCATCTGAACAAGGAAATGCAGATCAAGCACAATTAGCAGAAACAGCATTAAACAATCCTGAACAATTAAACGAAAGCCCTGTACAAGAAGGCGCTTATAATATTAACTTTGAATATAATGGTTTAGACTTCAACTTTGAATCAGACGGTCAATATTGGAGCTGGAGCTATGGTCAAGCAGGCGGTAACGCACCAGCAGCTCAAACTACAACTCAACAAGCACCAGCAGCTCAACAAGCTCCAGTAGCTGAGCAAGCAGCACCTCAAGCACAAGAAGCAACAACTCAACAAGCACCAGCACAACAAGCAGCACCTCAAGCTCAACAAGCTGCTCCACAACAATCAGCAAGCACTGGTTCATCAGTTGGTTTAAATGATCACTTACGTGCAATTGCACAACGTGAATCAGGTGGCGACATCCACGCAATCAACCCATCATCAGGTGCAGCAGGTAAATTCCAATTCTTACAATCAACTTGGGATTCAGTAGCACCAGCTGAATGGGTAGGTAAATCACCAGCATCAGCACCAGAAAGCGTACAAGACGCAGCAGCTGTTAAATTATATGACGGTGGCGCAGGTGCAGGTCACTGGGTTACTGCATAATTCAGTTAACTGATTATAAATAAATAGTTAAAAAATCTATCAGGCAGGTTATCTCCAATTTAGGAGGTAACCTGCCTTTTGTAATATGTATGTAAAGAAAGACACAAGAAATATATATTGTTGTAACCTATGTTATTAGGATAGATGCTATTATAAAGACATCAAATAAATGATTTAATACAAACACCTTATGGGAGGACATATTTTACATGAAGAAATTACTAGTAGCATCGACAGCGGTGACAGCTGCTGCAGCAGTATTGGCAACAGGAATTGGAACTCAAGACGTACAAGCAAAATCATCATCAAAAGCTGAACATGCGAAGAAAGTAAAAGACGCTGAAAAGTATCTAAACGAAAAAGGTGAATACACTGTAGTTAAAGGTGACACTTTAAATAAAATCGCTAAAAAATTCGACGTTAAAGTCAAAGAATTAAAAAAATGGAACGATAAAAAATCTGACTTAATCTTAGTAGATGAAAGTTTAAAAGTTAAAGAACCTAAAAAAGTTGCGACAACACAAACAGCTGTACAATCAGACAGCCACTATGCATACAATACGCAACAAGTATCTTACAATAATTATAACCAAGCGCAATCAAACAATGCGCCACAATCATCATATACAGCACCACAACAATCTTATAACGCACCACAAGCATCATACAGTGCACCATCATATGCATCTTATGGTTCAGGTTCAGTAAGATTAGCTAACGGTAATACTGCAGGTTCTACAGGTGCATACGCAGCAGCACAAATGGAAGCTCGTACAGGCGTATCTGCATCAGTATGGGAAAACATCATTGCACGTGAATCAAATGGACAATTACATGCACATAATGCATCAGGTGCACATGGTTTATTCCAAACAATGCCTGGTCATGGTTCAACAGCTTCAGTTCAAGATCAAATCAACTCAGCTGTACATGCATATAACGTACAAGGATTAAGTGCTTGGGGTTATTAATGTTAAATAGTTAAAATTCAAGTCGAGACTGAGGTCTCGGCTTTTTTTATGAAAACAGATTCATTGCAAGTATGAAAGGGCTTTGATATGTTTAGTATGTAAATAAATTAAATAAAAACTGCTAGGGGCGCCTTTTGGCTGAGATAGGAAACTAGACCCTTTAAACCTGATTTGGTTAAGACCAACGTAGGAAAGTAGATACATAGTATGCATGATGCAAAAATACTGAAACTGCACTCCTAGGTTGGAATGCAGTTTTTTTATTGGAGGAATAAAAGTGACTTTTGCTGAAACACTTGAAAGAGATGCACAACCGATTATTGATCAAATTTATGACGATAATTTCATTCAAGCATTGTTAAAAGGGAATATAGATAAAGAGTCAATTAGACAATATTTACGTGCAGATGCCTCGTATTTAAGAGAGTTTGCGAATATCTATGCATTATTAATTCCTAAAATGCCGAATTTAGAAAGTGTTCGATTTCTAGTTGATCAAATTCAATTCATTGTGAATGGTGAAGTGGAAGCACATGAATTCATGGCAGAATACGTGGGTGAACCGTATCACGAAATCGTACAACAAAAAGTGTGGCCGCCAAGTGGTGACCATTATATTAAACATATGTATTACAACGTTTATGCCCATGAAAATGCTGCATATGCGATTGCGGCAATGGTACCTTGTCCTTATGTCTATGCAGAAGTTGCAAAACGCGCAATGCAGGATGACAGATTAAATCAATCTTCTATATTGAAAAAATGGTTTGAATTCTATCAAACAGAAATGGATGCATTAATCGATGTTTTAAACCAATTAATGAATGAGTTAACAAAACATATGACAGATACAGAGAGACAAGAAGTCAGAGAGAATTATCTACAAAGTACAGTACATGAACGAAACTTCTTTAATATGGCTTATACAAAAGAACAATGGGAATTTGGAGGTAAATAATTATGAACAAACCGAAAATTGCTTTAACGATTGCAGGCACAGATCCAACAGGCGGCGCAGGTGTAATGGCTGACTTAAAGTCATTTCATGCATGCGGTGTGTACGGGATGGCCGCAATCACAAGTATCGTAGCGCAAAATACAAAAGGGGTTCAACACATTCATAACTTAGAATTATCTTGGTTAGAAGAACAGTTAGATAGTGTGTTTGATGACGAATTACCGCAAGCGATTAAAACTGGCATGATTGCGACAAAAGAAATGATGGAATTAATTCGTACTTATTTAGAAAAGCATCCTGAAATTCCATATGTCATTGATCCAGTAATGCTAGCCAAAAGTGGAGACTCTTTAATGGATGATAAAGGTAAACATGCCTTACAAAGTATCTTGTTACCACTTGCTGATGTTGCAACACCTAACTTACCTGAAGCAGAGGAAATTGTAGGATTCAAATTAGATAATGAAGATGCGATTAAAAAAGCAGGTAAAATCTTCATAGAAGAAATCGGCAGTAAAGGTGTAGTCATTAAAGGTGGTCATATCGAAGATGACAATATCGCAAAAGACTATCTATTTACGAAAGATGGTTTAGAAATTTTTGAAAGTGAAAGATATGAAACAAAACATACACATGGTACAGGTTGTACTTTTTCAGCTGTAATTGCGGCTGAGCTAGCGAAAGGGAAAACGATTTATGAAGCGGTTAAAAAAGCAAAAGACTTTATCGCATTAAGTATTAAATATACACCTGAGATAGGACAAGGCAGAGGACCAGTTAACCATTTCGCATATATGAAGAAAGTAGGATTAGATGATGAGTAAAGGTTTAGATAGAATCAGAACAGAACATCCATTAGTTATTTGTTTTACGAATGATGTCGTTAAAAATTTTACAGCTAATGGACTCTTAAGTTTAGGTGCGAGTCCAGCAATGAGCGAAGCACCAGAAGAAGCAGAAGATTTTTATCCACACGCGGGTGCAGTCTTAATTAATATTGGCACACTGACAAAAGCGAATGAACAAGCAATGTTAGAAGTTGGAAAAATTGCGAATAAGACAAACACACCGTTAGTGTTTGATCCCGTTGCTGTGGGCGCATCAACGTATCGTAAACAATTTTGCAAAACATTCCTAGAGCAAGTGAAACCAACTGTAATCAAAGGAAATGCTTCAGAAATTTTAACGCTTATAGATGATACAACAACAATGAAAGGTACAGATAGTGCTGAAAGCTTAGATGTTGTATCCATTGCGAAAAAAGCACATGAACAATATCAAACTGCCATTGTGTTAACTGGTGAAACAGATGTCATTGCTCAAAACAATAAAATCGTTAAGCTGAATAATGGTTCACGTTTCTTAACGCAAATTACAGGTGCAGGTTGTTTATTAGGTGCTATTGTAGGTGCATTCTTATTTAGAAATGAAAATCCAGAGATTGAAGATTTAATTGAAGCAGTTTCTGTTTATAATATTGCAGCTGAACGTGCTGAACAATTAAGTGAAAGTAAAGGACCAGGTACTTTCTTAGTTCAATTTATTGATGCATTATATAAAATAGACAGTGAAGCAGCAGTAGAAAATCGTAAAGCACAAGAGGTGAAATAAGTGTTTCAACCAGAGGATTTAAAAGTTTACTTTATTTGCGGAACACAAGATATACCTGAAGGTCGTACGATTCATGAAGTATTAACTGAAGCATTAGAAGGCGGCATTACGATGTATCAATTTCGTGAAAAAGGGCCTAACGCTAAAACAGGTAATGCGAAGAAAGAACTGGCACAATCTTTGAAACAATTATGTGAACAATATCATGTACCTTTTATCGTAAATGATGATGTTGAATTAGCAGAGTTGATTGATGCTGATGGCATTCATGTTGGACAAGATGATGCGAAAGTGAATACTTTTAAGACACACTTTAAAAATAAAATTATCGGTTTAAGTGTCGGCAATGAAACAGAATTAGCGCAATCTGATTTAACAGATGTCGATTATATTGGCGTTGGTCCGATATTTAAAACAGGGTCTAAAGACGATGCCAGTGACCCTGTCGGCACAGAAATGATTGAAACATTGCATGAGAAAACAAATGGTATGCCGATTGTCGCAATTGGCGGTATTGCGTTAAATAATGTCGAACCGATTGCGCAAACACATGCACAAGGTGTATCAGTTATTTCAGCGATTGCTCAGAGTTCAAATGTTAAAGAAACCGTTCGCAATTTCTTACAATATTTTAAATAATGCCCTTAATTCTATGTTTTTGTTTTCTACACCTCATAGAATGTGATAAAATTATTTTTATGTGAATAATACCAATAGAGGTGGAAAAATGAATAAAAAAGCATTATTGCCTTTGCTTCTTGGGGTTATGGTTTTTCTTGCAGGATGTGATTATTCTAAACCTGAAAACAGAACAGGTTTTTTCTATAATACATTTGTGAAAAACATGGATAACATCATCCATTGGCTAGGCTCTAGTTTTAATAACGATTATGGATTAGCGATTATTGTCTTAGTTTTAGCAATCCGTATTGTCGTTCTGCCATTCATGCTTTCTAACTATAAGAACAGTCACTTAATGCGCGAAAAAATGGTGATTGCAAAACCAGATATGGACGCAGTGAAAGAGAAAGTAAAACGTGCACGCACACAAGAAGAAAAAATGGCAGCAAACCAAGAAATGATGGAAGTTTATAAAAAATACGATATGAATCCAATGCAAAGTATGCTTGGATGTTTACCAATGTTAATACAAATGCCTGTAATCATGGGCTTATTCTTCGTATTAAAATACCCATCACCAGGTGGTATTGTAGAACATCCTGATTTCTTATGGTTCAACTTAGCAAAACCGGATATTTGGATTACAATTATTGCCGGTGTGTTATACTTCCTACAAGCTTACGTATCAACTTTCAGTATGCCGCCTGAACAAAAACAAATGAGTTACATGATGATGATCATTTCACCAATTATGATTATCTGGGTATCATTAAGTTCAGCAGCTGCATTAGGTTTATACTGGTCAGTCAGTGCCGCGTTCTTGATTGTTCAAACATATGTTGCGAACCAATATTACTCTAAGAAAGCGAAAGAAGAAGTCGCTCCGATGATTAGAGAATATGAAAAGAAACATGGTAAAGACGGTAAACAAAAAGGTGCGCAAGTCTTAGGTAAGAAAAACAGAAAGAAAAAATAATACATCATTGATGACTTAAAATCAGTTGCAACTAAAATTGCAGCTGATTTTTTATTTAGGATTTGTACAATAGGGAATAGTAATAGTAACTAAAAGTGTTATTTTAAAATTGGAGGGGAATACCAATGGAAATTAAATCAGTAACAACTGCTGACATTTTAGAGTTACAGAAAATCAGCTATAGAACTTTTGATGACACATTTAGAGAAATGAACAGCCCAGAAAATATTAAAGATTATTTAGATACAGCATTTACACAAGACAAACTAAGACGTGAATTAGAAGATCCACATTCGAATTTCTATTTCTTGTATGATAACGATAAAATTGTCGGATATTTAAAGTTGAATGAAGGGGATTCACAAACAGAACAAGTTTCATCTGATTGTACTGAAATAGAACGCTTATATATTTTGAAGAATTATCATGGCTATGGTTATGGTAAAAAATTATTGAACTTTGCTATAAAGACAGCAGTCGAAGATGGTAAAAAATGTGTATGGCTAGGTGTATGGGAGAAAAATGAACAAGCATTAGGTTTCTATAAACATTTAGGATTCAAGAAGATCTCAGAACATGATTTCATGATGGGGAATGATAGACAAACAGATTTTATCCTAGCATATAATATCGAATAAAAAAAGAAGCGGTTGAGAATTTAGATTTGTTCTCAACCGCTTCTTCATCTTATTTGCTTATTGTTCTGTAAACTGCCATTCGTTAAAGAATTGTGCGACGAAGAATTCCATAAAACGATGACGTTCTTGCGCAATTTCTGAAGCTGTTTCAGTATGCATTAAATCTTTAAGTTTAAACAATTTATCATAGAAATGCTTAATCGCTGAAGGATCATAACCTTCTAATTCGTTATCAGAATTAATACTATCAGGAATAGGCCCTTGCCACATCGGCTCATCAAAGTGACCCGCAAATTGGAACGTACGCGCTATACCAATTGCACCAATCGCATCTAAGCGATCTGCATCTCTAACAATATAACCTTCTTTGGATAAGGGGATTTCTTGATCCGCATTATGACGAAAGCTGATGTTTTTGATGATATGCATAATTTTTTCTTGATCCTGTCCACTAACTTCAATACGGTTTAAAAAATCAATTAGTTGATTTTCAGCAGCAGTTTCATCTGTTAATTTGGTATCTACCGTATCATGTAATAATGCAGCCATTTGAATAATGTAAGGATTGCCGTAGCCTTCTTGTTCAGAGATGAAGAGTGCCATTTTAACGACCCGCATGACATGGTTGATATCATGCCCTGTGTGATCTGTTTGATGGAAGTCTTTCATATATTGTTCAACTGATTTTAATTGTTGATATTGATTCATGACTTTGTGTACTCCTTTATGATTTACAATATCGGTGAAATTAAGTTGGCAATGGCTTCTTTGAATTTCACCCATAAACTGCGTTGATTATAACGCTCTTGTGTTAATTCTGAAGATAACATTAAATCTTGATTGAACTGGTCACGCAATTGTGCCGCAATTTGACGGTCATAAATAAACGCATTGATTTCAAAATTCAGTGTAAAACTACGATGGTCCATATTCGCTGTTCCCACACTTGCGACTTCGTCATCAATAATCATCATTTTTGAATGTAAGAAACCATTGTCATAATGATAAACCTTGACGCCTGATGCCAACAGTGATGCAACATTTTTCAATGTCGCAAAGTAGACGAATGGATGGTCTGGTTTATTTGGAATCATAATCGATACATCTACACCGCCTAATGCAGCAATAGACACAGCATCCATAAAGGCTTGGTCAGGAATAAAGTAGGGCGATTGAATTTGAATCGAATTTTTCGCTGAAGTAATCATTTTCAAATAACCGTATTTGATTTGCTCCCAATCTTCATCTGGACCGCTTGATGCGATTTGGATACCGATAGAACTACCTGTATCAATGTCGGGGAAGTAGCGATCAGAATAAGTGATGTTATCACGCTTAGCTTGTGAGTTCCAATCTAAAATAAAGCGTAATTGCAAGGCATTGACCGCATCTCCGACAATACGTAAGTGCGTGTCTCTCCAGTATCCGAAACGTTTGGATAAGCCTAAATATTCTTTACCAACATTAAAACCTCCGACATATCCGATATAACCATCAATCACGACAATTTTACGGTGATTTCGGTTGTTTAATCTAAAGTTGATAAGCGGTAATTTAGAAGGGAAGAAAGATTCAACTTGTCCGCCCATTCTTCTGAACTCATCAAAGTCTTTTAAAGTTAAGCCCCTGGAACCCATATCATCGTATAACATTTTTACTTCAAGGCCTTCTTCAAGTTTTTTCTCTAAGGCAGCTAAGATACGTTTACCAAGCTTGTCATTTCTAAAAATGTAATACTCGATATGGATGTAATCTGTGGCGTTTTCTATATCTTTAATCAACGCATCAAACTTTTCATGACCATCTGTAAAAATCGTCATTTCATTATCAGTAGTTAAGAAGGCTGAGTTATTATACAACAACATTTGTACCATTGATTTATGTTTGACGATTTCATGGTTCCCTTTAGAGAACTCTTTGGTCTGTAATGCTTTTAATTGTTCATTAACAATTGCCTCTAATCCAATACGGTCTTCCTCATCTAAGGAAAAGATATGATCTCTTTGGATTTGGCGGCCCAACAATAAATAAAGTATGAACCCGATAACAGGCAAGAATACGAGTACGAGCAACCATGCCCAAATCGATCCTGCAGATCTTCTTTCCATAAATACAATAACGAAACCGAATACGAGGTTTAATATGAATAAGCCGATTAAAATAATATTGATAACTAAATTGACTTGAAAAGGTATAAAGTCGAAATTATACATAAGTAACCTCCGTGTTGTTAATCAGCAATTATGTATGTTTTTACTTTGGCTGATGTTGAACTTATTGTAACACAGGCACACCTTTCACGATACATTTGACATATACCTATATAGGGTATATTCTAGAGGTAGAAACCTAATAGGACGGAGGTTCAAACATGACGCAAGAAGAACGCGCACATCATTCAGAAAAAATCAAATCTAACCTTAAAGCACGACTGAATCGTATAGAAGGACAAGTCAGAGCGATTAATCGCATGATAGATGAAGATGTTTATTGTGATGATGTTTTAACACAAATCAGAGCGACACGTTCAGCTTTGAATAGTGTTGCTGTAAAATTGCTGGATCATCATATGAAAGGCTGTATTTTGCATAAAGCTGAAGATGGACAAGCAGAAGCTGCAATGGAAGAATTATTAGTTACCGTCCAAAAATTAATTAAAGATTAATAAAGGAGTCAGACATGCATAGTAGTGTGATTCAAATCAGTGGTATGGAAACTGAAGAACAACAGCATATTTTGCAAGAACATTTGCAGCAAATGATTGGTATGTCAGAAGTGCAAGTGGATCTGAAATCACAAGAAGTGAAAGCGAGTTACCAGACACCAATCAGTTTAAACAATTTGGAAAAAGAAATTTATGATCAAGGTTACCAAATATTAAATTAAAAAGAGGAGTGTTGTGATATGGAAAAACAATTAAAAGTTGAAGGTATGAGTTGCAGTCATTGTAAAAAAGCTGTAGAAGATGCTGTTGGTAAAGTAAATGGCGTTGACCAAGTAACGGCTACTCCAGATAATAATACAGTAGACGTAACATTCAATGGTGAAGATAAAGTATTATCTGAAGTTGAATCAGCAATTTATGACGCAGGTTATGACGTTGTAAAATAAGACAGAATTATAAAGGCTCAAGTTATCTCTATGGCTGAGCCTTCTTTTTTAAATAAAAATATACCTATGTAGGGTATAGGAGCAGGTGAAATATGGAAAAAGCAGAGTTTAAAATATCAGGTATGACTTGTGCTGCTTGCTCATCACGAATTGAACGGGTTTTGAGTCGTACAGAAGGGATCGACCAAGCGAATGTGAACTTAGTCACTGAAAAAGCATCTATCGAATATGATCAAAGCCATGTCGATATGGATCAAGTCTTTGAAAAAGTGAAACAGCTCGGTTATGAACCCATTGCGCTTGAAACTGCAGATGAAGCAAAAGCACGTAAAAACCAAGAGTTAAATCGTCAAAAAATGAAATTTATTATTGCGATGATTTTATCATTGCCATTGTTATATACCATGGTGGGGCATTTCAGCTTCTTAAGCTTCTTGCCACTCCCTCATGTGATGACAGAACCGTGGTTCCAATTTATCTTAGCAACGCCAGTCCAATTTATTCTAGGTTGGCAATTCTATAAAGGTGCGTATGGTGCATTAAGAAATAAGAGTGCTAATATGGATGTCTTGGTCGCATTAGGGACTTCCGCAGCGTACTTCTATAGTATCTATATGTGGATTATTCATGCGGGTGAAAAACACATTCCATTGTACTTTGAAACCAGTGCAGTTTTAATTACGTTAATCTTACTTGGTAAATACTTTGAGGCGAAAGCTAAAGGCCATGCGAGTGATGCGATTAATAAATTGTTATCACTTCAAGTTAAAGAAGCGCGTGTAGAACGAGATGGGGAAGCGGTCTCTTTACCAGTCGATCAAGTACAGAAAGGTGATGTTTTACTGATTAAAAGCGGTGAATATGTGCCTTTAGATGGTGAAATTATCGAAGGGGAGACTAGTTTAGATGAATCAATGTTAACTGGTGAAAGTATTCCTGTAGATAAAACGATTGGTGATGAAGTCATCGGTGCCACATTAAACCATGGAAACTTTATTAAAGTGAAAGTGACACATACAGGCGATGATTTAGTATTAAATCAAATTATTAAAATTGTTGAAGAAGCACAAGGAGAAAAACCAAATATTCAACGTTTAGCAGATAAGATTTCTGGAATCTTTGTGCCGACAGTACTCGGTATCGCGCTTGTTGTGTTTATTATTTGGTTCAGTTTTATCACACCATTTAATTTTCAATCTAGTTTAGAGGTCTTTATCGCAGTCATAGTTATTGCATGTCCATGTGCTTTAGGTCTTGCGACACCGACTTCAATTATGGCTGGATCAGGACGTTCAGCAGAATTAGGTGTGTTATTCAAATCATCTGAAGCATTAGAACAAACGCAAAATGTGGACACAATCGTATTAGATAAAACAGGCACATTAACAGAAGGGCAACCTTCAGTATACAAAGTCATCGATAATACAGATAATCAACAGTTCGGAACACTTGTAAAAAGTTTAGAAGTACAATCTGAACATCCATTATCACAAGCAATTACAGACTATTATCAAGATGCGCAAAACTTGATAGTAGAACAGTATCAAACACATCCAGGTAATGGTATTAGTGGTTATATTAATGGACAGTTTATCAAAATCGGATCACAAAGCTTTATTCAACCTGATTTGAATGATTGGGATGAGCAGCTTGAAGCAGAAATAAAAAATTTACAACATCAAGGTTCAACGGTTGTATTAGCTTCAATCGATAATCAATTTGCGGGATTGATTGCCTTAAGAGATGAACCGAAAACAAGTGCCAAAGCATTAATTGAGCGCTTAAATCCACATTATGACATTGTGATGTTAAGTGGTGACAGCCAAGGTACAGCTGAAGCCATTGCTGAAGAGTTAGGCATTAACCGTGTCATCGCTGGTGTGAAACCTGATCATAAAGCTGAAGAGATTACGAAATTACAAGATGAAGGTAAAAATGTGATGATGGTCGGTGATGGTATCAATGATGCACCAGCATTAGCAAAAAGTAACATCGGCTTGGCAATGGGTACAGGTTCTGATATTGCGATTGAAGCAGGCGACATAATGATTGTCGGTGGAGATATTGAAAAAGTAGAAGATGCGTTAGATATGAGTCAGCGTACGATGAAGAATATTAAACAAAACTTATTCTTCGCATTCTGTTACAATGCAATCGGCATTCCGATTGCGGCATTCGGTTTACTTGCCCCATGGGTGGCTGGCGCTGCAATGGCATTCAGTTCAGTCTCAGTCGTACTCAATGCATTAAGACTACAAAAAGTTAAACCACAAAAGAAAATATAAAAATAATGTAGTAAAATGAAAATTTTTAGGGTAGAATAAAAGTAACTATTCTATAGTAATACGAAGATGGGGTGAACACGAATGAATAATAATACAGATAAACTACGTAATGTCGTTCAATTGTTATCTTCGCTCGGTGTCAATATTAAGAAAACGAAATCCAGATTAGAGATTATGCATAAGTTACCGAATACTTCAGTAGCGACACCAAAATTAAAGTAATAAAAAACAGGTTATCGATTCGGACATTGAATGCAATGTTCAACCGATAACCTGTTTTTTTAGTTTGTATAAGATTTAGAACGTAAGAAGTCTGGTTGATAAGGGACAGGTTGGTGATAGTAGATTGATAAGATCACACCGACACCCGTCATTAAACTCCATAAAGAGCTACCGCCGTAACTGATGAATGGAAGCGGAATACCTGTAATTGGTAATAATTGAACTGTCATTCCCATGTTTTGGACTGCATGGAATAAAACAAGTGTCATAAATCCGATAATATAAATCTTGTTGTAAATAATTGTGTTTTTATTCGCAAGACGTACCAAGTGGAACATCAGCACAATAAATAAAATGATTAATAATACAGCGCCGATAAATCCGAATTCCTCACCAACAACAGAGAAGATAAAGTCAGTATGGTTTTCAGGAATATAAACTTCACCATGATTAAGTCCTTTACCTAATAATTGCCCAGAACCGATTGCTTTCAGCGACTCTGTTAAATGATAGCCATCGCCTGAACTATAAGAATAAGGATCTAACCATGAAGCGATACGCCCTAATTGATAGGTTTTAATACCGAACCCATTTTCAATTAATGATGGTTTGAAGATAATAGATAAAATAAAGAATGCACCGATTGATAAAATCGTTAAGAAAATAGGTGCAAGGATTTTCCAAGAAATCCCACTGACGATTAAAACACCTGTTAAGATTGCTAGGCAGACTAACGTTGTCCCTAAGTCATTTTGTAAAAAGATTAAAGCCATCGGAATACCTGTGACTATTAATAATTTAAAGAATAACTTAAAGTCAGTTTCTAATGATTTGTTAAATGTATATTTGTTATGACGAGATACAATCTTCGCAAGCATTAAAATCAGTATAATTTTCATAAACTCAGAAGGTTGGATACTGATCGGACCAAAACTGTACCAACTTTTTGCACCGTTGATGATAGGTGTTATCGCAGTTTCCGGCATTACCAATAAGACAATTAACAAAACACATAAAATGCCGTATAACGTATAAGTGTATTTCATAATACGCTTCGGTGAGATTACCATAATTGCAAAGGCGATTATAAAACCGAGTATGTAATAAATGATTTGTTTAATACTGAAGTTTGCGCTATATTGACCGCCGCCCATGGCAGATTTTATAAAAACGACACTAATGATAGCAAATATTACCAAAATGCCGATTAAAACCCAGTCAATACGCCGTATCCATGATTTATTAGGTTGTTGACGTGAAGCTTTCATAAATAGTCTCCTTTAATGCATGTTTTACATCAGTTCAATTGATGTTGACAGGTTACTCTTTGATAGTTGTATGTTATGTATAGTTATCCATATGAAAAACTATAGCATATTTGAACTTTCATCTGTAGCTATTTCCTATTATATACCGTTTTACCAATTATGACTTTAATTTCTCAGGTTTGACATGCAATAAATTAGGAAATCGTGATAAAATAAAGTTTAACAATGCGTTTGGAGGAAAGAACATGGCTAAAGAAAATATATGTATCATTTATGGTGGAAAAAGCGCGGAACATGATGTTTCTATTTTAACTGCGCAGAATGTCTTAAATGCTATTGATAAAGATAAGTACCAAGTAGATATTATCTACATTACAAATGATGGTGCTTGGAAAAAGAAAGATAACATCGTCGATAGTGTGGAAGATACAGAAACCTTGCGCCTAGAAGATGTAAAAGAAGGTGAAATTTCCAGCTTGCTTACAAACAGCAGTTCTGGACAGCCATATTCAGCAATATTCCCATTATTACACGGACCGAATGGTGAAGACGGAACAATTCAAGGATTATTTGAAGTATTAGATTTACCGTATGTCGGTAATGGTGTGTTAGCAGCTTCTAGTACAATGGATAAACTTGTCATGAAACAATTATTTGCACATAGAGGTTTACCGCAATTACCATATGTCAGCTTTTTAAGAAGTGAGTATGACAAATATCAAAGCAATATTTTAAAACTTGTGCATGACAAATTAGAATATCCTGTCTTTGTAAAACCAGCAAACTTAGGTTCAAGTGTCGGTATCAGTAAATGTAACAACGAAGAAGAGTTAAAAGCAGGGATTGAAGAAGCTTTCCAATTCGATAGAAAACTTGTGATTGAACAAGGTGTCGTTGCGAGAGAAGTCGAAGTTGCGGTATTAGGTAATGATTACCCAGAAACAACGGAACCAGGGGAAGTTATCAAAGATGTGGCATTCTATGACTATAAATCTAAATATTTAGATGGTAATATCCGTTTATCTATTCCAGCTGAATTAGACAGTGAAGTACGTACAACACTTCGTAATATGGCAGTTGAAGCATTTAAAGCAACAGACTGCGCAGGCTTATTACGTGCAGATTTCTTTGTGACAGAAGATAATCAAATCTACATTAATGAAACAAATGCGATGCCAGGATTTACTAAATTCAGTATGTATCCAAGTCTGTGGGAAAGCATGGGCTTATCATACTCTGACTTGATTACAAAATTAATTGAGTTAGCGAAAGAAAAACATATCGAAAAACAAAAGAACAAATACAAAATTGATTAAGGTCGTGTACTTACATGATAGAAGTAACTTTAAAACAAATTAAAGCGTGGATTCCTTGTGAAATTGATGAAAAATATTTAGATCATACAATTAAAGGTGTCACAATCGACTCAAGAAAAATTGATGAAGGTAATTTGTTTATCCCATTTAAAGGTGAAAATACAGATGGTCATCGATTTGTAGAACAAGCATTACAAGATGGTGCAGGCGCTGTTTTTTATCAAAAAGATGTCAAACCAGAACATCCAGTAGAAGGTCCTGTCATCTGGGTTGATGATACCTTATTAGCACTGCAAGAACTGGCGAAAGCTTACTTGCAGCACGTACAACCAAAAGTAATTGCTGTAACAGGATCTAATGGTAAGACAACAACTAAAGATATGATTGAAAGTGTCTTAAAGCCGAATTTCAAAGTGAAGAAAACACAAGGAAATTACAATAATGAAATTGGGATGCCATTAACGATTTTAGAGTTAGATGAGGATACTGAAATTTCCATTTTAGAAATGGGTATGTCAGGTTTCCATCAAATTGAACTACTATCTGAAATCGCACAACCTGATATTGCAGTGATTACCAATATCGGTGAATCACATATGCAAGATTTAGGTTCTAGAGAAGGTATTGCCCGAGCTAAATTTGAAATTGTTGCTGGTTTAAAACCAGAAGGTGTACTGCTCTATGATGGCGATGAACCTTTACTTGTACCGCATGTTCATACGTTAGAAAACAATCAAGCCATCAGTATCGGCATAAGTTCTGAGAATGAAGTGGTATGTCATGTTGAACAACATGATGCGTTAGGTATAGCGTTTAGTATCAATGATCAAGAACATTATCAAATTCCTATTTTAGGTATTCATAATATGCGTAATGCAGCAATTGCGATTACGGTCGGCAAATTGTCAGGGCTTGATTATGAAACAATTAAAACGAATATTGCGCAAGTCCAATTGACGCAAATGCGTATGGAGTTGCATCATTCTAAACAAGATGTCGCAGTAATTAATGACGCTTATAATGCCAGCCCAACAAGTATGAAAGCTGCTATTGATACGCTATCTGCAATGGATGGACGCAAAATCTTGATTTTAGCGGATGTGCTAGAATTAGGAGAAAACAGTGCAGCAATGCATGCTTCAGTAGGTGAATACTTAGAAGATAAAGGTATCGACTATTTATTGACTTACGGCGAAGAAGCGGCACATATTCATCAAGCGGGTAAAGCATTTGTAGAGACTGCCGAACATTTTGATGATAAAACACAATTAATCGAATATACGTTAGCACATGTTCAACCAAAAGATAATGTGTTGATTAAGGGTTCAAGAGGTATGGCTTTAGAAGAAGTAGCACAAGCTCTATTAGAACAAAATTAATTAGAAAGTCAGCGAGATGATGAAATTTCTTATTACGAGAAATCCTATCATCTTACTGACTTTTTTGCTTTCTAGTGAGAATTGCATGATTGCTATAATGGGCTTAAGGTGGTACTATATAGAAGTTGATGAAAAATTAAAGACAAGGTGGGGGCGGGTGCTCATTAGTTCTGTATCCATACAGAATAATTGTTAAAGTATTAACCGCTCATTTTTTATCATTTTTAGATGAAAATGAAACTGATAGATGATGTATATCTACTGAAATAAAGAGAGCACAAATTCATCAAAGTCGTCTCGACCATATATAAAGGAGAATTATTTTGCAAAAATTTATAGACTTAGGTGTTTCAGAACAAACTGCTGAAACGCTTGCTAATATGGGCTTCGAAGAACCGACTCCTATACAAAATGATAGTATTCCGTTTGCATTGCACGGTTTAGATATTTTAGGACAAGCGCAAACAGGTACAGGTAAAACGGGAGCGTTTGGTATTCCGTTAATTGAGAAAGTTGTCGGAAAAGAAGGCGTACAAGCACTGATTTTAGCACCTACACGCGAACTTGCAATGCAAGTTGCGGAACAATTACGTGCATTCAGTCGCGGACAACGCGTACAAGTCGTAACAGTTTTCGGTGGTATGCCGATCGGACGCCAAATTAAAGCGTTGAAAAAAGGACCGCAAATTGTTGTAGGTACACCAGGACGTGTCATTGACCACTTGAACCGTCGTACACTTAAAACAAATGATATCCACACATTAATTATTGATGAAGCGGATGAAATGATGAACATGGGCTTCATCGACGATATGAGATTCATTATGGACCATATTCCATCAGAAAATCGTCAAACAATGTTGTTCTCAGCAACAATGCCTAAAGCCATCCAAGCTTTAGTACAACAATTCATGAAAGACCCTAAAATCGTTAAAACAATGAATAACGAAATGTCAGATCCGCAAATTGATGAATACTACACAATCGTTAAAGAATTAGAGAAATTCGAAACATTTACCAACTTCTTAGATGTCCACCAACCAGAATTAGCAATTGTCTTCGGTCGTACAAAACGTCGTGTAGACGAATTAACAAGTGCATTAATTTCAAAAGGCTACAAAGCTGAAGGTTTGCATGGTGATATTACACAAGCAAAACGTTTAGAAGTCTTGAAGAAATTTAAAAATGACCAAATCGATATTTTAGTTGCGACAGACGTTGCAGCACGTGGTTTAGATATTTCAGGTGTCAGCCATGTATACAACTTCGACATTCCTCAAGATACTGAAAGTTATACTCACCGTATCGGACGTACAGGCCGTGCCGGTAAAAAAGGTATCGCGGTTACATTCGTTAACCCGATTGAAATGGACTATATCCGTCAAATCGAAGATACAAATAATAGACGTATGAAAGCGTTAAGACCACCACATCGTAAAGAAGTATTACGTGCACGCGAAAATGATATTAAAGAAAAAGTAGAAAAATGGATGAATCAAGAACATTCAGAACGTCTACAAAATATCTCTTCTCAATTATTAAATGAATATGATGATGTAGAATTAGTAGCTGCATTATTACAAGAATTAGTAGAGTCAAATGATGAAGTAGAAGTTCAATTAACATTCGAAAAACCACTTGCACGCAAAGGTCGTCATAATGCGAAAGGTCCTCGTCGTGGAGGCAAACCTTCTAATAAACGTTCAAACAATAAATTTGATAACAAAAACCGTCGCGGTAAAGGCAAATTTAATGGTAAAAAACAAAAACACGATAAAAAAGATCATAAAAAACCGATTAAAGGTCGTACATTCGCAGACATGCAAAAATAAGAATACCCAATGATTTCAAACCGTTTCGAAGAAATTCGAAGCGGTTTTCTATTTATAGAAATCTATAAATTTTTAACAAAATAATGTTAATCATTGTTAAAATATGACTGATAGCTAAAATACATAGAAAGGTGCGAAGTGACCTTATGTCTAAAAAAAGTCCACGCCGCGTAGTAGGGTACTATTACATCCGCTATTTCATTGAGTTTTTAATAGAAATATTAGTTTTTAGCGGCTTAGTATTCTTGTATCATCATTTTACGTGGTCACCTTGGGTGCTAAACCTGCTTATCATTTTATTGGCCATGAGTTTCCTATATAAAATCATCCATCCTTGGATTATATGGAACTATCGCTTTTATCTATTGCAAGAACATTATGTATCAATTGAGTCACGATTCTTCTTTCAAAAGCAACAAGTGCTTAAATATGACAGAATACAATATGTAGAAAGAGAAAGAGGCCCTATTTTATTAGCGTTCAAAATTTATAAACTTTCTATTATTACTGCAGGTCATGTTGTCACATTACCGATATTGACAGAAGATGAAGCAATATCTATAGAATCCGTTTGTATGCGCCGACTTGAGGAGGTAGATGCAGATGTATAATCCACAAAGATTACACCCACTGTCATATCTCACAGGGTTAATTACTACAATTAAGCAAAATATAGTCGTTATTGTTATCTTTATTTTCAATATCAACAACTTTAACTTTACCGATGTAAAATCGTATATATGGCCAGCTTTTTTAACAGCTATATTTTTATTTTCTTTTATCTATAATGCATTAGAAGTGTATTCTACACGCTATTGGATAGAAGGGCATCATTTTGTCGTGACCAAAGGCGTCTTTAATAAAATACGAAAAGAACTGGATATTCAAAGAATCCAAGCTTTTGATTCCTCACAAGATATTGTGAATCGAATCTTTGGCGGAGTCATTATGGAAATTAAAACACCTAGTGATGGTATCAAGTTACAAATTGTCTCAAAAAATCAATTCAATTTAATAGAACAAGCAGTCAGATCAGAGCAAGCAACAAAAGATTATGAAGATGAATTAATGGGTGAAACGAGTGAAGAGGAACAACCAGCGTCTCATACAATGACAACGGAGCAATCTACACAAATTTTTAAACTCTCGTTGAAAGAATTAATCTTTATGGCGTTATCCAGTGGTTCTATCGGAATTGCTTTAGTTACTTTAGGACCTCTTTTAGGTACTTTCCAAGAAATTATCCCTTGGGATAAATTGTTTCATCAATTTGATTGGATTGCACAAGCTGCATATTTAGTCGTAGCAGGATTAATTATTCTCGCTTTATTTTTAGCTTATATTATCGGTGTTATTATAGAATTTGTCCGGTACTATGGCTATACATTAAGTGAGAAGAATGAACAGTTGCATATCCGTTATGGCTTGTTGAATGTGAAAACCATTAACGTCGCTACACGCAGAATTCAAGCTGTCGTAGAAAAACAATCATTTATACGTCGCTTTATCGGTTATACGTCTGTATATTTTATTATTACAAGTGACGCAAAACAGACAGAAGGTTCCACAACGGCTTCTGGTGATATTATGATTTTGCCTTTTGTAAAACGACAAAAAGCTTATCGTATGATTGAGCAATTAGTTCCTTCCATTGCGTTTGAAGAAGTTGAAACAGGATTGCCATTTGGCGGTATTCGTCGTCATGCGCAAATTGGGATGGGCATGCTTTTAATTGCTGGTATTATAAGTACATATTTTTGGTCATGGTGGTATTTAGCACTAGCGCTAATTGCATGTCTTTTAGTCTTGATTAACAGTATTATTACGGTTCGTTACTCAGGATTTAAAACAGATCGAACAACTTTAACTGTAAAAAAATCTCAATTAATGAGAACGCGTTATTTTTACGCGAAAAAAGATAAGTTACTTGGGTTTGATAAATCACAGAACTGGTTTATGAAACGCGTAGGTTTGTCTGATTTTGCATTTTCAGCTGCAAAAGGTCTAGGGAGTATGGACATAGGCTTACGATTTATAGACAATGAAGCAGCAGAGCAACTAAAACAATGGTATGTGGAGGAGGATGACGATGCATAGAATGGCGCAAGAAGGAAAGAAAGTGTTATTGATTTCAGGTTTAATCCAAACATTACTGATTGTTTTAGTCTTTGCAGCATTAATTACTGTAGAGTATCTTTGGCTGCATCTCTTGTCTAAAGGTGCGTTGAAGTGGATTGTGATTATTGCGATTGTGTTAGTATTATTTGTATTCATATGGACATGCTTGCTTAATCCTTGGCTGAAAAATAAGCAACATGGTTATTTATTGGAAACCAATCAAATTCTAGTTCAAGAAGGTATGATTTTTGTAAGTTTAAAATATATCCCTTTATTCAGAATTCAAAATATAGATATTAATGAAGGTTGGTTGATGCGTAAATGGCAATTAGCAACATTGACACTGTCAACTGCAGGCGGAGATAGTGAGATATTGTTGATAAATAAAGCAACAGCCCAACAAATTATGTATGATATTAAACATATTCATGATAAGAATGAGATGTCAGAAGAAGAAGCGGGTGAATAAAGTGATTTATGGTATAGGTATCGATTTGATTGAAATTGATCGTATCAAAACAATGTTAGAACGTCAGAAGAGATTTCCAGAAAAAGTATTGAGTCAAGATGAACTGGACAAGTTCCATTCATTTTCACATCCACAACGACAAGCAGAATTTTTAGCTGGACGTTTTGCATGTAAAGAAGCGTTCAGTAAAGCGTTAGGTACAGGCATCGGCAAACAAATCAGTTTCCAAGATATTAATTGTAAGAATGATGAATTAGGTCGTCCTTATATTCACTTTGAAGGATTCAAAGTTCATGTCAGTATCTCTCACACGAAAAATTATGCGACAAGCCAAGTATTGCTTGAAAAAATATAAAATAAATTGAGTATTGATAAAATGAGTCAGAAAGTATTATAGTAGTAATACATTTTACTTGGTTAAAGGAGATGACGCTATGGCGGATAAATTTTATCGCCCTACGTATTTAAAGGTAGACTTAGAAGCGATTTTAAAAAACTACCAAGTACTAGGAAAACTACAACCAAACAAAACAGTAATGCCTGTCATTAAAGCAAATGCATATGGACTGGGTAGTGTGAAAGTTGCACATTATCTAGAAAAACACGGTGCAGAATTTTTTGCGGTCGCTACATTAGACGAAGCAATTGAATTGCGCATGCATGGGATAGACGCCAAAATTTTAATATTAGGTGTCGTTATGCCGAATGATATTAATAAAGCGATTCAACATCGTGTTGCCTTAACCGTTCCTTCATACCAATGGTTGGAAGCGGTAATAGAGCAGATTGAGCCTGAAAATAAAAAAGATTTATGGCTGCATGTCAAAATTGATACAGGCATGGGGCGTCTAGGTATTAAGACACTTGAGGATTATCAAAAAATCGTTGATACAATCAGTCAACATGATCAATTAGTTTTTGAAGGTGTGTTTACTCATTTTGCGCAAGCAGATGAAGATTCACCACATACACATGAACAATACCAAGTATTTGAAGATTGGGTGAATACTTTACCACATCCTCCTTATGTCCATTCTCAAAATTCTGCAGGTACAATTCTGCATGAAGCACCTATTTGTAATATGGTGCGTACTGGTATTTCGTTATATGGTTATTACCCGTCTGAATATGTAGAAGAAGTGACAAATGCAGTGCTTTATCCAAGCGCTTACTGGGCAACCGAAATTATGGAAATCAAACGTTTAAACTTAGGGGATACTGTCAGCTATGGTTCTACCTTTACTGCTGACCGAGCATTGAAAATCGCTATTTTAGGTGTGGGTTATGCAGATGGATTCCCACGCATGATGCAAGGCGCAACAGTAGAAATCAATGGCCATCATTGTGAAATTATCGGACGCGTTTGTATGGATCAAATGATGGTGGTTTTACCAGAAGATGACACATTTGAAGTTGGGGATACAGCAACGTTATTGAACCGCGAACATCAAGGACCTGAATCATTAACTTCATTGGCACATCAACAACAAACTATCAATTATGAAGTGCTTTGTCGTATCGGCAGACGTGTGCCAAGAATTTATGAACCAGAAAAAGAATTTGATATTGTCAACGAATTGCAAAAATAGTATGGTCATGAATTTTGAAATTTGTTATGATTAATTTGAATATTAGTTTAGAAGTTCTTTATTTCTTGGAGGTCTTACCTATGTCAACTTTTAATCAGAATAGAAGCTATAGTTTGGAACAGTCATTAAAAGAAGGCTATTCACAAATGGCTGATTTGAATCTCTCCCTAGCAACGGAGGCATTTTCAGTGGAATGTGAAGCCTGTGATTGCAATGAATCTTATCTTACATTTGATAAGGATGAATGATGAGGAGAGGCGATGTTTATTTAGCTGATTTATCACCAGTGCAAGGTTCTGAACAAGGGGGAGTTAGACCTGTTGTAATTATACAAAATGACACTGGCAATAAGTACAGTCCGACGGTAATTGTAGCCGCGATTACTGGGCGTATTAATAAGGCGAAAATTCCAACACATGTTGAAATTGAAAAGAGTAAATACAAATTAGATAAAGATTCTGTTATATTACTTGAACAGATTAGAACAGTTGATAAAAAACGTTTGAAAGAGAAATTGACTTATCTTTCAGATGAGAAGATGAAAGAAATTGATAACGCGATTGGAATTAGTTTAGGCTTGACACATAAAAATTAGGAACCGATTTCAATCATATGTGTAAACAACTAAATGAGAAGTGGTTGTATCAGTTTATGCTGAACAATCCAGTTCATTCAAATGAACGATTTAAAAGAGGTGAAGCAACATTTTCAGCCTGCTTAGCAACTTTGCTTATTGCTCGATTTTTATCATAGTGTGATACAGCATTTTACTATGGTGCTGAAATGTGACTTTCGACCTCTTTTTATTTCATCAAACAAGATTTAAATAAGTATGTGTGGTTACTGGGTAGACGGCGAAACTGGTATAAAGAGAGGGACAACGCAATTGGAAAATTTCAAAAAAAGATATATGCAATTAATGAAGTCTTATGTAGAGTCCTATAATAAGGAAACGGTTATTAAGCAATTTGAAGGCTTCGGTCAAGAAATTTTAGAAAAACATATCCATGCAGAAGATGTACTTGATATTCATAGAGAATGTGCCAAAGAAATGGACTTAACTAAAGAACAAGTCTTCGCTACATTTGAGTTATTGAAAATTATCGCAAGTATTTTCGGATATAGCTATCAAGATTATCAAGAAATGGTAGATAAACTCTATTACCATGATAAAGAAATGGATTTAGCTTCACGTTTACAACAAACGATGCTGCAAACTGAGATACCTCAATTCGACAGTATTCAAATTGGGGTTATTTCTGTTGCAGCGCAAAAAGTAAGTGGGGACTACTTTAATTTAATTGATCATAAAGATGGAACGATGAGTTTTGCGGTAGCGGATGTCATTGGTAAAGGTATTCCTGCAGCGCTCGCAATGAGTATGATTAAATTCGGAATGGATTCATATGGGCATTCACAATTACCAAGTGATGGTTTAAAACGTCTGAATCGTGTAGTTGAGAAAAACGTCAACCAAGATATGTTTGTGACGATGTTTTATGGCTTATATGAAGAAATGAATCATTTATTATACTGCAGTTCGGCAGGTCATGAACCAGGTTATATTTTCAGAGCTGCCGAAGACAGATTTGAAGAAATTTCTGTTAAAGGGCGTGTGCTTGGTGTTAGACAATTAGAACGCTACAAGCAGCAGGAAATTCAAATTCATTTAAATGATTTGATTATTATCTTTACTGATGGTGTGACTGAAATCAGGGATGAAAACGGTAAATTTATAGAGACAGATTATTTATTAGATTTTATACATAAGTATAAAAATCTGCATCCGCAAGATATTGTACAGTTATTGTATGAAGATTTACTTGGCATTCAAAAGTCAGGCAAGCGCGATGACTTAACAATCTTAATTATTAAGCGAGTAAATTAAATAAAAATGATTAACCTTTAAACAAAATGGGTAAACTAGTGTTTGAAATATGAACAGACTGGAGTGTATCACTGAATGAATTTGAATATAGAGACACAAGAACATGATGGGTATTATGAAATTAAAGTCGGAGGAGAACTAGACGTTTATACTGTACCTGAATTGGAACAAGTTTTAACACCAATTAAACAAGAGGGTACACATGACGTATATGTTAACTTGACGAATGTAAGTTACATGGATTCCACTGGACTTGGTTTATTTGTAGGAACATTGAAAGCATTAAATCAAAATGATAAAGAATTATATATTATCGGCGCTTCAGAACGTATCAGCCGTTTATTCGAAATTACAGGTTTAAGCGACTTGATGCACGTAAATGAAGGATCGGAGGTAGAATGACATGGAAGCGAAGCGGAATGTAATTGAAATGAAGCTGCCGGCACAAGCTGAATATGTCAGTTTAATCCGATTAACATTATCGGGCGTGTTTTCACGTGCGGGTGCTTCATATGAAGATATCGAAGATGCTAAAATTGCGGTAAGTGAAGCAGTCACAAATGCTGTAAAACATGCATACAAAGAAGAAGAAATCGATCCCTCTATTTATTTATGTTTTGAAATTTACGATGATAAAATTAGAGTTGTTATTTCTGACCAAGGCAAGAGCTTCGATTACGAAGAGAAGAAAAAAGAACTTGGTCCATACAGTGAAAATGAAAATATAGACTTCTTAAGAGAAGGCGGATTAGGTTTATTCTTAATTGAGTCATTGATGGATGAAGTTAAAGTAAACAAGGACAATGGTGTAACGATAAGCATGATCAAGTATATAAAAAAAGAGCAGGTGCACAATAATGGCGAAAGAGTCGAAATCAACTAACGATATTTCACCACAACAAATCAACGAATGGATCAGACAACATCAGAATGAAGAAAATACCAGTGCCCAAGACAAACTTGTCAGACATTATCAAAAATTGATTGAATCTTTAGCTTTCAAATATTCAAAAGGACAATCACACCATGAAGACTTGGTTCAAGTAGGAATGGTAGGACTTATTGGTGCCATAAATCGATTTGATATCAATTTTGGCAGAAAGTTCGAAGCCTTCTTGGTGCCTACGGTAATCGGTGAAATTAAAAGATACTTAAGAGATAAGACTTGGAGCGTTCATGTTCCAAGACGTATCAAAGAAATTGGTCCAAGAATTAAAAAGACCACTGATGAATTAACAAATGAACTTGAACGTTCGCCATCAATTGCCGAAATCGCAGATAGATTAGAAGTTACAGAAGAAGAAGTATTAGAAGCGATGGAAATGGGACAAAGTTACAATGCGTTAAGTGTAGACCATTCCATTGAGGCAGATAAGGATGGTTCAACGGTCACGTTACTTGATATTATGGGTGAGCAAGAAGATGGTTATGATTTAACCGAGAAACGAATGATTTTAGAAAGAATCTTACCTATTTTATCTGATCGTGAACGTGAAATTATTCAATGTACTTTCATTGAAGGGTTAAGTCAGAAAGAAACAGGTGAACGCATTGGCTTAAGTCAAATGCATGTCTCACGATTGCAACGTAATGCAATTAAAAAGTTACAACAAGCGGCGAAGAAATAATGCCGAAAATAAAGAATCGCAATCTTTAGAAAGGGCTGAGATACATTATGTATTTCAGTCTTTTTCTATTCTTATGATACTATGGAAACAAGAAAATGAATTTGAGGTGCAGATATTGAATAACGAATTAATCAACTCAATTGAAAAACAACATCACTTTTCAAAAAAACAAATTACTGAAGTGCTAGCATTACTAGAAGAAAATAACACAGTTCCATTCATCGCACGTTATCGAAAAGAGCGTACAGGTGGACTAGATGAGGTCGAAATTAAAAAGATTGCAGACGAATATCATTACATGGAACAGCTTCAAAAGAGAAAAGAAGAAGTTTTACATAACATAGAACAACAAGGTTTATTAGATGACCAGTTAAAAGCGGATATTTTAAAACAAACGAAGTTGCAACGTGTGGAAGATTTATATAGACCGTTTAAACAAAAGAAAAAAACACGTGCAACAGAAGCTAAACGAAAAGGATTAGAGCCTTTAGCAAAATGGTTGATGCAAAGTAGTATTGATCAATCACCTAAAACTTATGCAGAAGCATTTTTAAATGAAGAAGTGACATCAGTTGCTGATGCGTTAGCAGGTGCACAAGATATTATTGCAGAATGGGTTTCTGATAATCCTAAATACAGAAATAAAATTTTGACACAGACACAAAAACGAGGACTCATCACAAGTCAGAAAAAGAAAAAAGCAGAAGATGAGAAAAAGACATATGAAATGTACTATGAATTTTCAGAGCCGATTCATAAAATAGCCAACCATAGAATATTAGCGATGAATCGCGGCGAAAAAGAAAAAGTATTATCAGTGAAGATTGAAATGGATACAGATTCATTAGAAAGAGAAATTGCACGCCAAGAAATTAAAGGTCAGCATGAAGGTACAACTTATATTGAAGCGGCAATTAAAGATAGTATGAAACGTTTGATTATGCCATCAATCGAGCGAGAAATTCGCACTGATTTGACGACTAAAGCTGAGAATCATGCGATTGATGTATTCAGTGTTAACTTAAAACATTTATTATTACAACCACCATTGAAAGGAAAACAAATTTTAGGTGTTGACCCTGCATTTAGAACAGGGTGCAAATTGGCTGTAATTAATCCGTATGGTACGTTTATTGCAAAAGGTGTGATGTATCCGCATCCTCCAGTTTCAAAAACAGCGCAAGCAGAAAAAACATTTTTACAATTTATCAATGATTATGATGTTAAATTAGTAGCTATTGGTAATGGTACGGCAAGTCGTGAAACTGAACAATTTGTGGCTGACTTAATTCAAAAACATACCTTAGATGTTCAATTTATTATTGTGAACGAAGCGGGTGCGTCTGTTTATTCTGCATCTGAAATCGCAAGAACAGAATTTCCTGATTTCCAAGTAGAAGAAAGAAGTGCTGTTTCCATAGGACGTCGTGTACAAGATCCGTTGAGTGAGTTAGTAAAAATTGATCCAAAATCAATTGGTGTAGGTCAATATCAACATGATGTTAACCAAAAAGCACTTGAAAATGCTTTGAATTTCGTAGTAGAAACAGCCGTTAACCAAGTTGGTGTAGATGTGAATACAGCTTCACGTTCATTATTGCAACATGTTTCAGGTTTATCACCGCAAATCGCACAAAACATTATTGATTATCGCGAAGAAAATGGTGTCATTAACCATCACAAACAAATTGCCAAAGTAAAACGTCTAGGCCCTAAAACGTTTGAACAAAGTATCGGATTCTTACGTATTGTAAATGGTAAAGAGCCGTTAGATAATACATCAATTCACCCTGAAAGTTATGCGATTGCATATCAATTATTAGAGCAACAAGGTTTGAGTGCAGAAGATCTAGGTACAACACATCTTAAAGAGGTATTGAACAAACTAGACTTAAAACAATCTGCTGAGCAATTAAACGTAGGTCTACCAACTCTAGAAGACATTGTGGCTGCGTTGATTGCACCTAATCGAGATCCACGTGATGAATATGAAACGCCGATTTTAAAATCCAACGTATTATCTTTAGAAGATTTAACCAAAGGAATGAAATTGAGCGGTACTGTTCGAAATGTCGTTGACTTTGGTGCATTTGTAGATGTCGGTGTTAAACAAGATGGCTTAGTGCATATATCTCAATTAGCGAAACGTTTCGTGAAAAATCCAATGGATATTGTCAATGTAGGAGATATTGTAGATGTTTGGGTACTTGATACAGATACAGTAAAAAATAAAGTTTCATTGACAATGATTAATCCTAATGAGTAATAACTGGATGGATAATGAGAAGTTGCAACAACTTACAGAGAAAATTTCCAGACAATCATTTGGATGGGAATTCAAACACGAGGCTTATTTCAATAATAGGTTAAGAACAACAGGCGGAAGATATTTGTTGCAGTCTCATAATATCGAAATCAATCCGAAACAATATGAACAGTTTGGAGAAGCGGCTATTATTGATATTATCAAACATGAACTATGTCATTATCATCTCCATCTGCAAAAACGAGGTTACCAACATAAAGACAAAGAATTTAAGCAGTTAAGTCAAAAAGTTGGTGCACCAAGATTTTGCAGTGCTGTTAAAAGTTATGAAGAACGGGCGAACTATGTATATCAATGTCAATCATGCAAAAAATCTTTCTTGCGCATTAAAAAAGTGAATACACGAAAGATGGTTTGTGGTCATTGTCACGGTAAGTTAAAACTACAAAAGAAATTATAGTAATCAATACCGAGTATCTAAGGTGTTATGCCTTGGATGCTCGGTTTTTTACTACGATTAAAATAAAAATAAGGAAATATGAACTTTAGTGTTGACTCAACTCTGAGAATGTTATATGATAGTTCATGTCCTAAAAAAACGACATTAAATATTTGAAACGAACTTTAACACTATGTTAAAAACTTTTAAAAAGTTATTGACATGATATTACGAGAGTGTTACAATAGAGTACGTTGTTAAAATAAATGATTAATGAAATCAAACCCAAGCGGTCGTGGCGGAATGGCAGACGCGCTAGGTTGAGGGCCTAGTGGGAGAGATCCCGTGGAGGTTCAAGTCCTCTCGGCCGCATCAACATTTCATTAATTTACGAATATATGCGGGTGTAGTTTAATGGCAAAACCTCAGCCTTCCAAGCTGATGTTGTGGGTTCGATTCCCATCACCCGCTCCA